>JANYBY010000372.1 GCA_025360565.1 Bacteroidota bacterium | reverse complement strand
GTGCCGGGTTGTCCGCCGCGGCCGGAGCAGATCATCGAAGGCATTATGAAAATTCAAGAATTAGCCAAGAACGAATCGTTCCGCCGGCGTAATTCCGATGAATATAAAAAATTGTTGAACAGTTACGGGATGGAGTAACCTAATGAAGAATTTTAAATTAAGAATGTAAAATTTTTAATTATTAATTCTCAATTTTAATTTAAATAAAATGAGCGACCTTCTAAATAAAATAAACGAAACATTGAACGTGAAGTTCCCGGGTGTTGTTGAGGTTTTTGAAACGACTTACGATCTTCCGGCGTTCACAATTAATAAAGATCATATTCACGAGGTGTTAGCTTTCTTAAAAAATGATCCGGAATTAAATTTTCATTTTCTTACAGACCTTACAGGAATACAAACCGCGGATGAAAAACAATTGGGTGTCATTTACCATTTACACAACATGCCAAAAAATTTACGGGTGCGTGTAAAAACTTTTTTCCCGATGGATAAACCCGAAATACCAACAGCAACCGATCTATGGCCGGGTGCTAATTGGATGGAGCGTGAGACCTATGATTTTTTTGGGGTAAGATTTAAAGGGCATCCGAATATGACACGTATTTTAAATGTAGATGAAATGGATATTTTTCCTCTAAGAAAAGAATACCCGTTAGAAGATCAAACAAGAGATGACAAAAGCGATAAGATGTTTGGAAGATAAGAGGCTGCAGAAGAAATGATAGGATTAGAGGACATAAAAAAAAATATTGAGTTGCCGGAGAACATTAAATCTTCCGCGGTAAAATTTTCGGAAGGAGAGTACATTCATCATTTAATAAAAAAAAATAAATTTAAAAAAACGTTGGAAACCGGCTTCGGACTTGGATTATCAGCCGCCTGCATTATGACAGCGTCGGAAAGTAAACATGTTGGTATAGATCCTTTTCAAACAAATTACGATAACACCGGATTAAAAAATATTGAAAAGTTAGGATTAAAGAACAACCTGGAATTTTACGCGGATTACTCGCACAACGTTCTTCCGAAATTACTGAATGAAAAAAGAACCTTCGATTTTATTTTTATTGATGGTGACCATAAATTCGACGGACAGTTTGTTGATTTTTATTACGCGAGTTTGATGGTTGAAAAGAACGGATTCATTGTTTTGCATGATACATGGATGAGAAGCACTACTTATCTTTTAAACTACGCAAAAAAGAATAGAAAGGATTTTGAATACATTCCGCAAGAGTTAAGAAATATTGCGGTGTTTAAAAAAATTGGTGCTGACGAAAGAGATTGGGTACACTTTGAAGGTTTCGGTGGTTCGTCAAAATCATATGTAACACACAAGGTTATTCAAAAAATTCATGAGGACGAAGATTCCATGATGAAGAAGGCAGCGATCAAAGTAAAAAATATTTTAAAATAATTTGAGATGGCTAAAAAAGAACAAACACATATTACGCCGCCGGAAGACACGATGGAAAAAGAATATTCCACGTTAAATCTTGGGCCAACACATCCTGCTACGCACGGTATCTTTCAGAATGTGTTAACCATGGACGGTGAAATTATTCACAAGGCTGTGCCAACAGTTGGGTACATTCACCGCGCATTCGAAAAATTAGCGGAGCGCCGTCCTTATAATCAGATCACCCCAATTACCGATCGTTTAAATTATTGTTCTTCTCCCATAAATAATTTCGGCTGGCACATGACCGTTGAAAAATTATTGGGAGTTACAGTTCCAAAACGCGCCGATTACATGCGTGTTATAATTATGGAATTGTCGCGTATTTCCGATCATCTTATTTGCAATTCGGTTGTGGGAGTTGATACCGGAGCTATGACAGGCTTCTTATACATCTTTCAATGGCGCGAAAAAATTTACGATATTTTTGAAGACATCTGCGGTGCTCGTTTAACCACCAACATTGGCCGCATTGGCGGATTTGAAAGAGAGTGGAAACCGGAGACCTTTACAAAAATTCAAAGTTTTGTAGATAATTACCCAAAGGCCTTACAAGAATTTGCAAATTTATTAGAACGCAATAAAATTTTTATGGATCGCACCATTAATTGCGGACCAATAACAGCCGAGATGGCTTTAGAATATAGTTTTACCGGGCCAAATTTACGCGCGGCAGGAGTTGATTACGATGTGCGCGTTGCAAGTCCTTACAGTTCTTATCAGGATTTTAAATTTGATATTCCGATTGGGCAAAGCGGCGATACGTATGATCGCTTCATGGTTCGCCAACACGAAATGTGGCAATCGTTAGAAATTATTAAACAAGCCATGAAAGGCATGCCAAAAGATGAACCTTGCCATGCGAATGTTCCCGATTTCTTTTTACCGCCAAAAGAGGAAGTGTATAATAACATGGAAGCCTTAATTTATCACTTCAAAATTATTATGGGCGAAATGGATGTGCCAAAAGGAGAAGTTTATCATTGTGTTGAAGGCGGAAACGGAGAGTTAGGATTTTATTTGGTCAGCGATGGCGGAAGAACGCCTTTCCGTTTACATTTCAGAAGGCCTTGTTTTATTTATTACCAGGCCTATCCCGAAATGATAAAAGGAAGTATGTTGAGCGATGCGATCATTACCATGAGCAGTATGAATGTTATTGCAGGAGAATTAGACGCTTAAGTAAGTTAAAAATTGAGAATTAGAAATTTAGAATTAGTATGAGTTCACAAACACACGGCACGCAACATTTTGATAAGAACAAGCGCGCTGACATAAAATTCAATGCGGAAGCAATGGCTATTGTTCAAACAATTATTTCGCATTATCCTCCTGAAAAAATAAAATCGGCTTTATTGCCTGTATTACATGTTGCGCAAGCTGAATTTGGCGGATGGTTAAGTCCTGAGACAATGGATTATGTTGCGTCTGTTTTAAAAATAAAACCGATAGAAGTATTTGAAGTAGCTTCTTTTTACACCATGTATAATTTAGTGCCCGTTGGAAAATGTGTGATCGAAGTTTGTCAAACTTCTTCTTGCTGGTTATGCGGCGCTGAAGATATTATTAAACACATCGAGAAAAAATTAAATATTAAAGTCGGTGAAACTACAAAGGATGGCATGTTCACTTTAAAAACGGCGGAGTGTTTAGGCTCTTGCGGTACTGCGCCAATGATCCAGGTAGGGGCAAGCTTTCACGAAAATTTAACTTACGAAAAAGTAGATAAAATTTTAGATAAATATAAATCAGAAGGTAAACAAAGAAATTATACGGACTTAGATTATCATAACACAATTTAAAAAGTGATTTCGATTAAAGACATACCCAATTTACAATCTGTAAAACCATTACTGGATTATAAATTAGAATTAATTTATTCTAATGGGGTTACCGGTATTTATGATGTAAGTAATTTATTGAAGTATGAAGTGTTCAGTGGTTTAAAGAATATCGAATTATTTAATAAAGTACATAAAAGTTATAACGCCGTTGTTTGGAACGATGAGATGGATTTGTGTGGAGATTCATTATACTTAAAAATTACAGGAGAGGAGTTAAGTGATGCCTGAAATTTGTAGATTTTACGGAATAATAATTTATATGTATTGGACAGATCATGCGCCGCCTCACTTTCACGCGAGATATGGCGAATACGAAGGACAATTTTTAATAGAAAACTTTGCTTTATACAAAGGAGATATGCCAAGTAAAGCTTTAGCATTAGTTGTTGAATGGGCCTCGCAACACAAAAAAGAACTTTTAGAAAATTGGGAAAAATCTCAAAAAGTAATACCTTTCAATAAAATAGAACCATTAAAATAATATGGGCAAAAAATTATTAATACACAACGATAAAGTTCCGGGAATTGCAACGCTTGAAGTATATCGTGCTCACGGCGGATACGCTTCTGTTGAGAAGGCATTGAAAACAATGACTCCGGACCAGGTGACCGATGAAGTAAAAAAATCGGGATTGCGCGGCCGTGGTGGCGCGGGTTTTCCTACAGGATTAAAATGGAGCTTTTTAGCAAAGCCCGAAGGCGTTCCTCGTTATTTGGTTTGCAATGCAGATGAATCGGAGCCGGGAACTTTTAAAGATCGTTACCTGATGGAAGTTATTCCGCACGCTTTGATAGAAGGAATGATTACGTCATCTTACGCGTTGGGCGCAAAATCTTCTTACATCTATATCCGCGGTGAATATTTTTATGTGGCACGTATTATTGAAACCGCAATTAAAGAAGCGTATGCTGCGGGTTTATTAGGACAAAATATTTTAGGTACAAATTTCTCTCACGATTGTTATGTGCAAGTTGGTGGCGGTGCTTATATTTGCGGCGAAGAAACTGCTTTGTTGGAATCACTGGAAGGCAAACGCGGTAATCCGCGCATTAAGCCGCCATTTCCTGCTGTTGCAGGATTGTGGGGTTGCCCAACCGTAGTAAATAATGTGGAGACCATTGCGGCCGTTTGTCCTATTGTAATGATGGGCGGCGAAGAATATGCAAAAATTGGAATTGGAAAATCTACAGGAACAAAATTAATTTCCGCATCAGGCCATATCAATAAACCCGGTGTTTACGAAATTGAATTAGGCGTGCCTGTTGAAGAATTTATTTATAGCGAAGAATATTGTGGCGGTATTCGCAACGGTAAAAAAATGAAAGCGGTAGTTGCGGGTGGTTCATCTGTTCCTATCCTTCCAACCGAATTAATTTTAAAAACCGCAAAAGGCGAACCGCGTTTAATGACCTACGAAAGTTTGGCGGATGGCGGATTTCAAACGGGCACCATGCTGGGCTCTGGCGGATTTATTGTAATGGATGAAGATACTAGCATTGTAAAAAATTTATTTACGTTCGCGCGTTTTTATCATCACGAAAGCTGCGGACAATGTTCGCCTTGCCGCGAAGGAACAGGTTGGATGGAAAAGATCCTAAAAAAGTTTTTGAACGGAACCGCAAACGAAAGTGATGTGGAATTGTTGTGGGATATACAAAGTAAAATAGAAGGAAAAACAATTTGTCCGTTGGGCGAAGCCGCTGCCTGGCCTGTAGCCGCTGCCATCCGTCATTTTAAAAATGAGTTTTTAGAAGTGGCAAAGAGCAAAAAGTTTGTAGATGTAAGTCATTATAATCGTTTAAATAAAGTTACAGCGTAAAATAAAATGTTAACCCCGATACAAATAGAAAACAAATTAATTGAGGTAAAACCAATTTTGCAACAAAAATACTTTGTGTCTAAAATCGGGTATTTTGGTTCATTTTCCACAAATACAGCTAATGAAAATAGTGACATAGATATTTTAGTTGAATTGCAAAGACCTTTGGGATGGGAGTTTTTTGACTTACAATTTTATTTACAAAGTTTATTTAATAAAAAGGTTGATTTAGTTACATTAGAATCGTTAAAAACACAATTAAAAAATAAAATTTTAATTCAGGTAAAATACGTTTGAAAGAAGAAAGAGAATATATTTTATTTTTAGAAGACATGGTGGTTTCAATAGATAGAATTTTTAATTATACCCAAGGGTTAAATTACAATACGTTCATTGATGACCAAAAAACCATTGATGCCGTAACTCGCAACTTTGAAATTATTGGTGAAGCGGCAAACAGTGTTCCAATTGAAATAAAACAAAAATATATCAATGTGCCTTGGCAACAAATGTATGGTTTAAGAAATTATGCTTCGCACGAATATTTTGGAATTAGTTTAATTACTTTATGGGAAATTATCCAACATAATTTATCAAAAAATAAAACGGATATTCAAGTTATAATAAACGAATTGAAAAAGCAATGAAAGTAACAACAGACGGAATAGAAAAATAAAATGCTAGCACCAATCATAACAAATAACCTATCTCAAGTTCAACAAATTTGCAAAACACATTTTGTAAAGGAGTTATATGTGTTTGGTTCTGCGGCTCGCAACGAAATGAAGGAAGATAGTGATGTAGATTTTTTATACACAATGCAGGATAACGTTCCTGAAAAGGAGTATGCAAATAATTTTTTTGATTTACTTTGGAAATTGGAAGAAGTATTTAATAGAAAGGTAGATTTGGTTGCTGAAAAATATTTGAGAAATAAGTATTTTATTAGAGAGGTAAACGAAACTAAAAAATTAATTTACAACGCATAATGTCAAATGCTGAATTAAAATATTTACAAGATGTATTATTAGCAATAAATGATATTGATGAAATAGTTGGTGAACCTAAACTGTTCAAAAATTTTATCGAACAAAAAAGCATAAAATTTTCTGTTGAAAGACAATTTGAAATAATAGGTGAGGCAATTAAAAATTTTAAAAAAAGTAACACAGAAATAGAGATTTCTTATTCAAAAGAAATAATAGGGTTAAGAAATATTATTAGCCACGATTACGGGGCGGTTGATTATACTATAGTTTGGGATATAGTTATTAATCATTTGCCGGAATTAAAAAATGAAGTTGAAGAATTAATTCAGAAATTTGACAATTAAGAAATGAAAGTAACAATAGACGGAATAGAAATTGATGTGCCAAAAGGTACAACCATTCTTCAGGCTGCCCGTATGATAGGCCCTGAGGTGGCACCACCTGCCATGTGCTATTACACAAAATTAAAAACAAGCGACGGTTATTGCCGTACTTGTATAGTTAAGGTATCAGCAGGCAGCACCGCCAATCCAACGCCAATGCCTAAACCGGTTGCGAGTTGTAGAACGGAAGTAATGGATGGCATGGTAGTACAAAATTTTACCAGTCCCGAAATATTAGAAGCGCGTAAAGGTGTTGTTGAATTTTTATTAATTAATCATCCTTTAGATTGCCCTATTTGCGATCAGGCCGGCGAATGTAAATTACAGGATCTGGGTTACGAGAACGGTTCAGCCAAAACACGCTTTGAATTTAAACGCCGCGAATACGAGATGATCGATATCGGTGATAAAATAAAATTACACATGACCCGTTGCATTTTATGTTACCGCTGCGTAAAAACAGCAGAACAAATAACCGACGGCCGTGTGCACGGTGTAATTGCCCGCGGCGACGCTTCCGAAATTTCTACTTATATTGAACAGGCTATCAGCAATGATTTCTCCGGAAATGTAATTGATGTTTGCCCTGTAGGCGCTTTAACGGATAAAACATTCAGATTTAAGCAACGTGTTTGGTTTACAAAACCGGTAGATGCGCATCGTAAGTGCGACAAGTGTTGCGGCAAAACACGCGTATGGTTAAAAGGCGAAGAGGTTGTTCGTGTTACAGCGCGTAAAGATCAGTGGGATGAGGTAACGGAATTTATTTGTAATACATGCCGTTACGATCACAAAAAAACAAGCGATTGGGTAATTGAAGGGCCGTCACCGATCTACCGCGGTTCGGTTATTTCGCAAAACCATTACCAGCATTTAAATGAATTAAAAATGAAAGCGTTAAAAGAACAAAAAGCATTAGGTTTTATTCCATTCGATCAACGTCCATAAAAATATGATAGCATTTGTAATATATAAATTTATAGTCTGTGTAATAGTATTCGGACTTTCATTGGGCGTTGCCGCTTATTCAACTTGGTGGGAACGTAAATTTGCATCTTTTTTGCAAGATCGTGTTGGTCCCGATAGAGCAGGACCTTTTGGTTTATTGCAGCCATTGGCCGATGGCGGAAAAATGTTCTTTAAAGAAGAGATCATTCCGAATGTAAGTAATCGTTTTTTATTTATCCTTGGTCCGAGTTTATTTATGGTTACCGCGTTAATGACGGGAAGTGTTATTCCCTGGGGCAAAGCGTGGACTACTTCTTCGGGCGCAGTTTATTCTTTTCAAATTACTGATCTTAATATAGGAGTTCTTTATTTATTTGGCGTTGTATCTATTGGTGTTTACGGCATCATGATCGGGGGCTGGGCTTCTAACAATAAATTCGCTTTACTTGGTGCTATTCGCGCATCCTCACAAATGATCAGTTACGAGATTGCTATGGGTATTTCGGTTATCGCTTTAATTATTACATCAGGCGGAACTTTAAGTATAAAAGAAATTATTGAGATGCAGGATGCCGGTGTAGCAAATGTTGTTTGGCAGCCATTAGGATTTTTAATTTTCTTTATTTGCGCTTTGGCGGAAACCAACCGCGCACCGTTTGACTTACCTGAATGCGAAAGCGAATTGGTTGGCGGGTATCACACCGAATATTCTTCCATGAAACTCGGATTGTTTTTATTCGCCGAATACATCAACATGTTCATTTCTTCAGCTATCATGGCCGGCTTTTATTTTGGCGGGTATAATTTTCCATGGGCACATGAAATATATCAGGGAATAGGCCTTGCAGAAGGTAGCGGATGGATAACCATTATTGGTTTTACGGTTTATTTTGTAAAAATATGCATGTTCATTTCGGTGTTCATGTGGATCCGTTGGACCTTACCGCGTTTCCGTTACGATCAATTAATGCATTTGGGTTGGAAGATCTTATTGCCTTTATCACTTTTGAATTTAGGAATAACTGTGGTAGTAGAATATTTTAGAGGACATATTACTTTTTAAAAAATGAAGAGAACGTTCAATACAATTATAAAACTTGGTGAAGGAGTAGAGATCTATTACTTGATCGTGCTGGCGGTAATATCATTAATTAAATAAAAAATTAAAATGCAATTAACGAATAGAAGCAGAGTAGTCTCAGACAAAGTGCAAACAGGCATGGAGAAATTATATCTTCCTGCAATTGCAAAAGGAATGATGATTACTTTTAGCCACTTGTTTAAACGCAGGGCTACTTTAAAGTATCCTGACGAAACAAGAAAAATGTCGGCAGTTTATCGTGGCACACATGTTTTAAAACGCGATGAGAATGGGGCCGAACGCTGTACCTCTTGCGGGCTTTGCGCTCTGGCTTGTCCGGCTGAAGCTATTACCATGGAAAGTGCGGAAAGAAAAAAAGGAGAAGAAGGATTGTACCGTGAGGAAAAATACGCCAGGAAATATGAGATAAATATGTTACGTTGCATTTTCTGCGGATTATGCGAAGAAGCCTGTCCGAAAGAAGCGATCTTTTTAACGGATAGAATTGTGGATGCGGAATATGAACGAGAAGATTTTATTTATGGCAAAGATAAATTGGTTGAAAAAATAGATAAGCGTTTAGATGTTACAAAGCGTCAAACGTTACAGGTTGCTGAATTTAAAAAGTTACCGGGCTTAAAACACAATGAAGTTTGGAAGGGTAAATTAGATAAAGGACAAAAACATTGATACAGGAATCGAGACTAAAAAGACACAAGACGGATTTGTCTTAGTTCTCTTAAGTCCTGCCTCTTGCTTCAAAAAATAAAATAATATATGTTAGGATACACAATCACTCAATGGCTTTTCGGAATACTTTCATTCCTCGCAATTATGTTTGCGTTAATGGTAGTATTCAGTCGCAACCCCGTAAACAGCGTGCTGTATTTAGTACTTACTTTCTTTTGCATTGCCGGACATTATTTATTAATGAACGCGCAATTTTTGGCAATTGTGCATATTGTGGTGTATGCCGGGGCAATTATGGTTTTGTTTTTATTTGTGATCATGTTAATGAATTTAAATGAAGAAGGCGAACCGCAAAGATCGTGGATGACAAAATTAATTGCCGGCGTAGCAGGTGGCATGTTGTTATTTGTTTTGGTAGGTACTTTAAAAGGAACCGAGCAATTGGGATTAGCAACTTACGGCTCATCGCAAATTGGCACCGTAAAAAACTTAGGAATGGTTTTGTTCCGCGACTTTTTATTTCCATTTGAAATTGCTTCTGTATTATTATTAGCAGCAATGGTCGGGGCAATTATGATAGGTAAAAAAGAAATAAAATAAAACAAAATGATCAACGGAATTTCAATAAACTTTTATTTACTGTTAAGTACAGTATTATTCATCATTGGCGCGGTCGGCGTAATGGCGCGCCGTAACTCAATTATAATTTTTATGTGCATTGAGTTAATGTTAAATGCGGTTAATTTATTATTAGTTTCCTTTAGTACGTTGCACAACGATGCGGCCGGACAAGTATTTGTGTTTTTTATTATGGCTGTTGCTGCGGCTGAGGTAGCGGTTGGATTGGCTATTTTAAGTATGATATACAGAAACGTAAAAACAATCGATACCGACGTATTAAGTAATTTAAAGAATTAAAATTTTTATATGATAAAGTTAATTGCTCTCGTTCCGCTCTTTCCCTTAATTGGATTTTTAATTAACGGATTTTTTGGAAAAAAAATAAGTAAAGGCCTAAGCGGAAGTATCGCTTCTATTAGTGTGCTGGCTTCGTTTATTGTTTCGGTTCTCATTTTTATGGAGTTAAATCACTCCGTTCAAAAATCAAATATTGTAAATGTATTTTCATGGATCAATTCAGATACCCTTAAAATTCCTTTCGAATTTTTAGTTGATCCTTTGTCTTCCGTATTTTTATTGATCATCACCGGCATTGGTTTTTTAATTCATGTTTACTCAACCGGCTACATGAAGGAAGATGAAGGTTTCTCGAGATTCTTTACCTATTTAAACCTGTTTATTTTCTTTATGTTGCTTTTGGTGTTAGGCAATAATTACCTGATCATGTTTGTAGGTTGGGAGGGCGTGGGCTTATGTTCGTATTTATTGATCGGGTTTTGGTTTAAAAATACATCGTACAATAACGCTGCCCGTAAAGCTTTTGTAATTAATAGAATCGGGGATCTTGGCTTTTTATTGGGCATCATTTTGATCTTTGTTACTTTCGGAAGCATTTCGTTTAATGAAGTGTTTGATAAAGCCGGAACAGTTGGAACGCCCGTTATCACATCCATCGCTTTATTGTTATTTATTGGAGCCATGGGTAAATCAGCACAAATTCCATTACACACTTGGTTACCCGATGCCATGGCCGGTCCAACTCCGGTATCCGCATTGATCCACGCTGCAACAATGGTTACCGCGGGTATTTATATGGTAACGCGCTCAAATATTTTTTATTCAATAAGCGATGTGGCAAGTAACGTTGTTGCAATTACCGGTATTGCAACAGCTTTGTTTGCGGCAACGATCGGCTTATTGCAAAACGATATTAAAAAGATTCTGGCTTATTCTACCGTTTCGCAACTGGGTTTAATGTTTTTAGGATTGGGGGTAGGAGCCTACAGCAGTTCGGTATTTCACGTAACCACACACGCGTTTTTTAAAGCCTTGTTATTTTTGGGCGCCGGTTCTGTTATTCATGCCATGGGTGGCGAACAGGATATTCGTAAAATGGGCGGATTAAAAGGCCATATTAAAGTTACTTTTTTAACTATGTTGTTGGGAACTATTGCTATCAGCGGACTCCCGCCGTTCAGCGGTTTCTTTAGTAAGGATGAGATCTTAGCCCATGTTTACGAACACAGTAAAATATTATGGGTTTTAGGAATGGTTACTTCCATGCTTACCGCGTTTTATATGTTCCGTATGTTGTTTATCACCTTCTTCGGAAAATTCAGAGGTACGCACGAACAAGAACATCATTTGCACGAATCACCTTCTTCCATGACCATACCTTTAATTGTTTTAGCCGCGCTTTCGGTTATTGGCGGGGCGCTTGGTTTGCCTGAATTCTGGGGCATGCCAAACTGGATGCATCACAATTTAGAAAGTGTGATCTTAAGGCCCGATCCAAGTATCTTACATCACGAGACAGAGTGGATGTTGATGGGGCTTGCAGTTGCCTCGGCTGTAGCGGTAATTTTATTTGCCCACAACATGTATAATAAATACGGCGTGCTTCCTGCGGCCAAAGAAGAACAATTAAAACCATGGCAAAAATTGGTTTACAATAAATATTATGTAGATGAATTTTTTGATTCGGTAGTTCGCAAACCGTTAGATGCTGTTTCAGGATTTTTCCATAAGTTTATTGATAATCAGATAATCGATGGAATTGTGAATGGAGTGGGAAGTGCGGTAAAAGGCATTGGCTCAGGGGTGAGAATGCTGCAGCAGGGTAACATTGGTTTTTATGTGATCAGTATGGTAATTGGTGTAGTATTTATTATTTTATTAACCTTTTTAATTAAATAGTCTAAAAAGAATTTATGTTAGCAGCTTTATTAATAGGATTTCCTTTGTTGGCGGCACTCATCGTGTTTAGCATGAAAGGAAATGCCGCGCGCAATTTTGCACTCGGCGCTTCGGTAATTGAATTTATTTTAGCGGTATGCGCTTTTATTTGTTATAAAGGTAATCCGGCCTGTGAGCAATTACATTTTCACAAACAATGGGTTCAATCATTAGGAATTAATTTTTCGGTTGATATTGACAGCATTAGTTTATTGCTTGTGTTGCTGACAACATTTTTAGTTCCACTTATTATTTTATCTTCTTACAAAACCGAATACCAAAACCCGAATTCGTTCTATGGATTGATCCTTGTCATGCAAATGGCCTTGGTGGGTGTTTTCTTGGCAAACGACGGATTTTTATTTTATGTGTTTTGGGAGTTAGCATTGATCCCGATCTATTTTATTTGTTTATTATGGGGAGGAGAGAACCGCGGACAAATTACTTTTAAATTTTTCGTTTACACATTATTGGGCTCGCTCTTTATGTTAGTGGGATTAATTTATTTATACAACCACACAAACAATGCGGCAGGCCTTAAGTCGTGGGACATTCAGGACCTGATCAATTCAGGAAGAAGTTTGTCAAGTTCACAGCAAGGTTCGGTTTTTTGGTTAATATTTATTGCATTCGCTATAAAAATGCCAATTTTTCCTTTCCATACATGGCAACCCGATACGTATGTGAATGCCCCAACTCAAGGCACCATGCTGCTTTCGGGCATCATGCTAAAAATGGGAACATTCGGAATGATCAAATGGTTATTGCCAATGGTTCCATTAGGATTAGCAAAGTGGGGTAATACAGCTATGGCATTATCCGTTATAGGAATTGTTTATGCTTCCTGCATCGCAATCGCACAAAAAGATTTTAAACGCCTCATCGCATATTCATCCATTGCCCACGTTGGCTTAATTGCCGCGGGAATTTTATCCGCCACACAACAAGGTATTCAAGGTGGTGTAATGCAAATGTTATCGCATGGGGTAAATGTGGTTGGTTTATTTTTGATCGCGGATATTTTAATTCGTCACACCGGAACACGCGAAATGGATAAACTCGGCGGCATTCGTTCTATGAATGGAAACTTCGCGGTATTATTTTTAATTATTTTATTGGGCTCAGTAGCATTGCCATTAACGAACGGATTTGTAGGAGAATTTTTGTTGCTCAGCGGTGTGTATCAGTTTGGCCCATATTTTGCGGCCTTTGCCGGCCTTGGAGTTATTTTGGGTGCGGTTTATATGTTACGCGGCTATCAAAAAATTATGTTAGGCGAAAGAACAGATAACCATTCTGCATTTGGTCCTCTGGCTTCAAGCGATAAAATAGTATTAACGATCGTTTGCCTGGTAATTATTGTTTTTGGTGTTTATCCAAAACCGTTGAACGACCTTGCAGAAGAAGGAGTGAAACTAATAATGACGAATATAAAATAAGAAATTGCAAAAAAGAATATGAAAGGACTTTTGATCATAAGCGGACTGGGAATTTTAGCAATGCTTGCCGAAATTTTTAAGTTCAAAAAATTATTGCTTCCAATGGTTTTGCTTGGAATTGTTGCCGCTTACGCCTTCAATTTTATGGAGTGGGCCAATCCGTACAATATTTCCTATTTCAATAATATGATCGCGTTCGATAAATTGGCACTTGCTTTCTCCGGAATTATTATTGCTACCGCTTTCTTTTGGTTCATTTTAGCGAACGATTATTTTGAGGACAGCACAAATGTAGTGGATCATGTTGCATTGGTATTATTTGCTTTGGTTGGGGCGTTAATGTTAACCTCTTTTAAAAACATGACCACTTTATTTTTAGGAATAGAGATCATGAGTATTCCATTATATGTTTTGGCTGCCAGTCAAAAGAAAAACATGAAAAGCAACGAAGCCGGTTTTAAATATCTGATCATGGGCTCATTTGCCAGCGGATTTTTATTATTCGGTATTGCCTTAATTTACGGGGCTTGCGGTAGTTTTGATATCATGGCTATTAGAGAATACATCAGTGTAAATGCAGGCAATATGCCAATGTTCTTTTATGTGGGTATTGTGATGATGTTGGTGGCCATGTGTTTTAAAATTTCAGCGGCACCGTTTCATTTTTGGGCGCCAGATGTTTACGAAGGCTCACCAACATTAGTTACCGCGTTAATGAGTACCGTTGTAAAAACCGCTGCCTTCGCGGCTTTCATGCGTTTATTCTTAGTAGGTTTTGCGGGTGTAAGCGAAATGTGGACAGGAATTTTAGCGAGTATAGTTGCTTTATCTTTGATCATCGCGAATTTTTCTGCAGCTATGCAAAGCAATGTAAAACGTATGCTTGCATACTCAAGTATCAGTCATGCCGCATTCATGCTCATGGTTATTTTAGCCAATGTAAGAAGTAATATTTCGGTGGAT
>JANYBY010000304.1 GCA_025360565.1 Bacteroidota bacterium | reverse complement strand
CAAAAATAAAAAAACCAGGCGGGGGTCTTGGTTGAATTTGGGAAATTTATTATGCGTAAGTATGACATTTACTTAGACAATTTTCTATGGATATCAAAAGTATCTGGGGAATCATTATGACCATTGTCATTGTACGTTATTGTAAAATGAAAGTGGTACTTTGCATCAAGAATAAAAGATGTATTTTGTAGGTCTGTTTTAGCAACATTCAAAGCCCTTTCAAAGGCTTTTTTGCCATCGGTTAAAAACATACCACAATATGTGAAATCATCCGTGTAAATGTAACAAGAATCCGACTTTTCAATACCCAAGTATACATGTCTCATTAAATCAGACTCAGTAAAAGTCACCCCTCCATCAATCAATTCTGTTTCCGATTTTATGTTTGAAAATATCATCTTAACGTCATCTATAATAAAATCAGAGTCTTGTAAACTTATAGTTTTTAAATCTGCATTTATAAATCCAGAGTTGATGAAGACATTGTGAAACACTTCAAATTTGAGCCTTCCTTTGTTTTCTCTTAATTTATAATCTAAGTTTTCACTCACCTTTATATTCTACTTTTGATTTCGGTTTTCCCATTTGTGGTTTATTGTTGCTGCCACTTCTATTTAAACCATCTTGCGTATGGTACCTCGGGTACCTTTTATGGTGATATCGGCAGTGATAACGGGTCGTCCTGTAAGACTGATTTAAACGGTAATATTTACATTTCCGGGTTATCAGTGGTACCTCCAGGAATCGAACCAGGGTCACAACATTTTTCTCTCCTCATTAAGGACTTCATAATCAACTTTAAGCATAATTTCCGCTTTTTCTGAATGAAAAACTACGATGTATCGTAGATTTTGTATATGAGGTGTACCGAGCTAACGCACAGCCTGGCTCTTCACTAAAAAAGTCCACCGGACTTTTTCTTAACGTTCAGCCCTGATACATCGTAGTTTTTGACATCCGTGTTAACACACACAGTATCCTCCTCTTTGAGGAGGTGTCACGAAGTGACGGAGGAGGAGGATCAAACAAATAATTTCCTCCCCCGTCGCTCCGCGACACCCCCTCCTTGAGGGGGATACTTTGTGCCTAAAGCCTCCTCCGTCCGCCCAAGGCGGACACCTTCCCGAGGCAAGCTCGGGACAGGCACTCAAAGAGGAGGATACTTGATGGCTCTCAAAAACCTCACATTCCCGCTCATATCTTTTATCAATTCTGCCGAAGAAAATAAATTACTTTTTAAAGCATAATTTTTTACATCGTTTGCGGTGAGCGGATTTAATTCAAAATACAAAAGGCCCTGTGGTTTTAAAAGTTCTTTACACAGGTCGATAATTTTTTTGTAAAAAATAATTTCATCTTCTTCCCCAACAAACAAAGCCAAATGCGGTTCGTGATCGGTTACATTTTTGTTTAAAGAGTTTTTTTCAGATCGTTTTATGTAGGGCGGGTTGCTGACGATCACATCAAATTTATCTTCTGCTTTTTTTAAGAATGCTTCAGAACTTAAAACATCGGCTTCAAAAAAATTAACGCGCAGTTTTTTATCCTCAGCATTTTTTTTCGCGACAAATAAAGCATCTTTACTTATGTCGCAGGCACTCACGGTGCAGCCCCGTATATTTTCTTTTATACTAACGGCTATACATCCCGATCCTGTGCCAATGTCTAGGAGAGCAACCTCACCCCCCGCCCTCCCCAATGGAGAGGGGGCTGGATTTCGCAAATCTTTTATGATCATCTCTACCAACTCTTCCGTTTCAGGCCGTGGAATTAAAACATGTTCGTTAACGTAAAATTTTAAATTATAAAACCAGGCTTCGTTTAAAATATATTGTACTGGTTTGCCCGTTTTTAAAGCTTCGCAACATTTATACAATTTTAAAAGATCGCTTTGGTTTAAATTTTCTTCACCGCGCAGGTCGAGATCAATTCTATTGTAACCGAGGTAATGGTTAAAAGCTGCGTTAAGTATCGCGTCTATTTCGCCCGGAGTATAAACCTCTTTTAATTCGGTGTGATAGAGCTTTACAATATCTTTTATCTTGTTGGTGGCTACTTTCATTGGTATTACCTCTTCTTAAACACGGAGGCACAGAGCCACTGAGGCACAGAAAAAGTTTATTAACTCCGTGACTCTGGGTCTCCTATACTCTGTGTTTAAAAAATCACGTTTAATTGTTTTATTGTTTCACAAACATCCACAGAGAGAAAAAAAACTCTGTGACTCAGTGCCTCTGTGTTAAAAATTATTTGGAATGAACCAACTTAAAGCTGATGTTCTCATCAGCCGAAATGATCCGCACAAATAAAATTCCTTTGTAGTCCGAATTAAAATTACTCGCCTTTAAATCGTAATTCATTCCCGAAATTTTATCCGCAAAAATTAATTTTCCGTCGAGGGTGTAAACATTTATTTTTCCGTTCACTTCCGACTTAAAAGTAATATTTACTTTATCGCTGAACGGGTTTGGAAATGCCGTAATTAAATTATCATTTATTTTTACTTCGTTTTTATTTAAGGCAACGTAACATTGCATGGCTGCAAGTCCATCCAGTTTTCCGTAGCCCCAAGCATCCGTTGGCGTTACAGTTCCGGTGAATGCATCCGTATAAGCGCAATTAGTAATGGCTTTTTTTACCTGATAACTTGTGGCGGTTGGATAACGTTGTAAGAATAATGCTGCAAATCCGGCTACTACCGGTGAAGCTGCAGATGTTCCACTACCATAAATATGTTTACCGCCCGGCGCTAAAAACTGTGGAATACTAACCGTATAAGAAGCCTGCAAACCCACACACAGTGCGGCAAACACGCCATCGCCGGTTGCCCCTATATCCGGTTTTTGTCTTCCGTCACGTGTTGGCCCTAAACTACTGCTGGTACTTCTGCTTCCACCGGGCGCGTTGCTTGGCTGCAAAATATTATTCATATCGGTATAATTTGTTAGGTTCATATAATTTGCCACAGTTGTAATATCATCAATACACTGAAAGCTTGAAACGATCGTAAATAAAGTATCAGGCTTAACGCATTTAACCATGCGGGGATATACCCCAACCGTTGGATAAATAATTCCGGGCGCCCGGTCATGAAAATCAAAATTCCATGAATGGTGTAAACCAACACCTTTGCTTTCCACTCTCCATAACAGATCCAGTGTATCGGCAATTATCTTAACATATAATTCGTAAACTCCATACGCGTTAATGCTCGCCGAAGTTTTTAAAATTCCAATTCTCTGGTTAAGATGTTTTAATGTGTCAATTTGCTGTGTGACCAATCCGTAATTGTAAGGTTTAAACCCAATGCTTCCCAAATTAAAATAAGTTGCTTTTCTATTAGCCCCAATATTGATCTGCACATTTTTTATTTGTTGTGTATCGGCATAAACCGCGTAAAACAAATTGTAACTTGAAGTATTATTAAGCCAGGTCCAAGCTGTATCGCCAACCGGGGGAATGGTTTTAACATGCGACCTCGCTGTGCCCGCATTTCCGCCCGCAGCAACCATTACACGGCCACCAATATTTTTTACCATGTTCTCGATCAGCTTCGCTTCAAGGTCGGTACCATCGTGGCTTCCATTATAATCGCCAACACTCGCGTTAATAACACAAGGCTTACCCATTAAAGTTGCTTTAGCAAAAATATAATTTACGGCGTCGGCAATTGTTGGCCCGGCTAAATTAAAGTTAAGCGCTACCACAACAATATCCGCTTTCGGCGCAACACCTTGCATTTTTCCGGTTTGTAATCCGTTGCCAACCGCAACGCCCGAAACATGGGTACCGTGTCCGCTTCCGGCCACATCGTTGTGCGTACATTGGTTCGCGTTAATTTGAGCGGCTGTCCATTCCTTTCCATAATTATACGGCTGTGGTGTTGCTGTGCCCCCAAAAACACTTTGTTCCCAAATATATTGAATGCGCGTATTTCCGCCGGCATCTTTAAAATCTAAGTGCCTCCAATCTGTTCCTGTATCAATAATTCCAACAACAACACCTGTTCCATCGTATGCTTGTGGCAAGGGGGGTGTTCCGGTTTTTACACCAATGATCCTGTTCTTTACAACCATTGTATCGTTAAAAGGAATTTTTGTTGCCTCAATAAATTCGGCGCGTGAAACAATTTTAGTTTCAATTAATTTGCTGAGTGAGTTCAGATCTGTAGTAATAGAAGCAATATCGCCGGCAGAATAATTAAACGCGTAGTTTAACCCTGCACTGTTTCCTTTAAGTCTTTCTACATTACCTTTTACTAAGATTGTGAATTGTTGCGCAAGTGCTTTATCGCTGATCCGCATTTTTAAGGCGTTGTTCATGGGCGATTGAGCATTGAAATTTAAACACAGCCAAATAATCAAAAAAACCGGTAAATATCTTAACATATGCATTATTTTAATTTAAAATTATGAAAAAAAAACGACATTTACTGTATGAAATTAAGATTTGCTTTAATATTATTTTTAAGTCTTTTAAATCTTGTGATTTCAGCACAAAAAGACAGTGTTATTTGCAATTTAAACTGCCAGATGAATGAGGGTGTTTATATTAATTACGAAGATTTCAGAAGCAATGATCCTGTAAGAAAAGAACAGATCGAAAGCAATTTAAATAAGGAAATTCTCGATTTTTTTGGAAAAGTATTGGAGCCCGAAAAAATTTTATTCTCAAAAGGAAATGAAAAATTCTCGGTAAATTGTAAAACCGTTTGGGGTTATTGCCAGAACAATGTGCTGCATATAAATTATAAGGGCAAGTTTTACCGCGTTCCCGTTTTTGGTTCCATTTCTTATTTAATGGCATCGGTTGAGGTAATTACGCCTTCATATTATCCGGGATATGGCGGTATTGGGGGAATGGGTATGACCACCAATTATAAAACCACCGAAGTGCGCGAATTTTTGATGAATTATTACGACGGTATTATGATGCCTTTTAACATGGAGCTTGCCGAAAAATTAATTAGTAGAGACTCTACCGTTTACGCAGAGTTTAAAACGCTTAAACACAAAAAACAAAAAGAACAAATAAGCAGGTATTTTAGAAAATACAACGAACTGCACCCAATCTATTTCCTGAAATAGTGTTTGGACAAACACTAAACACCATATTTTAATTAAAAAATTAATTATTTTTTGTATCTTCGAAAAGTAAACTTTTTAATTAGATGCAGTTCAGATCTCTATTCGTACTTTTAATACTCGCTTTTAAAGTAAACGCACTTTGCGTTCTTAAAACTAATTTGCCAAAAATTATTATTGCAGACGCAGGTATTTCCGCCATCACTTCGCCAAGTACCGGGGGTTGTTATAATACAACGCAATCGGTTGTTGTTACTATTCAGAATTTTGGCACCACCGTTATTTCAAACATACCCGTAAATGTTTATGTAACCGGGCCCTTGAATCAAACTATTTCCTCTTCATACGCGCCGGCAATAGGCGTTGGCGCATCGGTGAGCTTTACGGTTGGCATTGTAAATATGAATTTTGGCGGCGTTTATACTTTTACTGCCACCACCAATTTACCCGGCGACGGAAACCCAAATAATGATTTTAGTATCACTACGCGAACCGTTAGTCCAGTAATAAATATTGTGGGGCCACTTAACATTTGTCTTGGTAATACAGTAACTTTAAATGCAACAGGCGGAAATACGTATACCTGGAGCACGGGTCCAAATACAACCAGCATCAGTGTTTCTCCAACTATTACTTCAACCTATTCAGTAGCCGGAACAAACACTGCGGGCTGCACCGCTATTCAAATAATAACGCTGAGTGTTACCGATCCAACCATTTCCGCCACGGGTACCGCTGCTTGCGGAAATCCGGCCAACGGTACTTTAACCGCAACAGCCTTTACACCTGCAATACTTAATTGGTATGCCACTCCTGTTTCAACAGTTGTTTTAGGAACAGGAAATAATTTCAGCGTTTCAACGGTCACCACCACAACGTATTATGCAGAAGCCGCTTCTACGTTTTCAAATTCTTTATTTACCACTTTAGCGGGAGGAAACAGTTCTTTCGGGAATATGTTCGATGTTCAATCGGTGGGAACTGTTACCCTGAGCGGATTAAAAATGCATTTCAATAGTTTAACTACATCCACCGTTGAAGTTTGGTACAGAGCAGGCACTTTTGTTGGTTTCGAAACGTCAAATGCGGGGTGGACACTTGCTTACACAGGAACTGTAATTCCATTGGGTGGCGGGGTTCTTACGCCCATTCCCGGGACTTTTGCAATTACTGTTCCGGCGGGACAGATCTATGGAATTTATGTAACTACAAATGGCGGTTCGGGAGTTAATTATACCAACGGAAGTTTTCTTGGCAATTTATTCGCATCCAATTCCGATCTGCAATATTACGAAGGCAAGGGCGGTTCTTATTTTAATGTTACAAGTGTACCAAGAATATTTAACGGAGAATTAATTTATAAAAAACAGGGTTGTACAAGTCCGCGTGTGCCTGTTACATTTACTGTTGCAACAGGCGTAACCGTAACCGCGGTTGTCAGTAATACTGCGGTTTGCGAAGGCAGCAGCGCTACTTTTACGGCAGCCGGCGCGGCCAATTATACCTGGAGTCCTCCATTTGGAATTTCGCCTTCGCCTAACAGTCCAATTGTAAGCGCATCGCCAACAGCCTATACAACTTATACTGTTATTGGTTCTGCACCGGGTTGTACCGCGCAAGGTTCGGCCACAACAAATCTTTCGGTTATTCCGGGCCCTACCTTAAGTATCACACCATCGCAAACCGTTAGTCCGGGAACAATATTAACCTTAACCACCGGCGGAGCTTTTACGTATTCATGGTCTCCGGGCGGTTCAAATAATACAACCATACTTATTAGTCCAACAGTTACAACAGTTTACACAGTTACCGGTACTAACAGCTTTGGCTGTACCGCTTCAATTACCACAACGGTATATGTAAATGGAGTTGGTTTAAACGAATTAAAAATGAAGAATGAAGAATTGGTTCTCTGGCCCAATCCTGCAAATGCTTTTTTAATTATTGAAGGCGTTGGAGAAAAAATAAATTACAGGGTTTACGATGCCATTGGAAAGGAAATTTTAACAGGGCAAACACAGACCTCAAGTTCAAAACTTGAACTAAATACCGGCGATCTACCATCAGGACTTTACTTTATCGCTCTTAAAGGCAATGAGCGAACCGTTAGTAAAAAGTTTGTGGTTGCTCGATAATTCTTCTACTCTTTCTTCCCTTTTAAATACTCATCCGTAAAATGTGTTTTGCTTTTTGGCTGAGCAAATTTTTTGCTGTTGTATTGCCCGGATTGATTTTTGGGAATGGACAATGACTGCCAATTATTGCTGCTCAGCATTTTTCCTAAAAAAACAATTTGCCCTATGTGGTAAGGGTAATGCGCCAATTGCCTGTTAATCGCTTCGATAACGGTATGTCCCTGATTGCGAATGTATATTATTTTTTCCAGATCTTCCTCCTTCAAATTATTCAATACATTAAATAAACAGGTCCAGCCTTCGTTCCATTTTCTCATCAGCTCATCTTTTGTTGTAACACACTCTTCAAATTCAACATCGCGTTTGCGCCATTCCTTTTCCCCATCGCTTGTAAAAAGATCCGTCCAGCGGCTCATCATATTTCCCCATAAATGTTGAACAACAATGGCTATGCTGTTACTATCCTCATTAAATTTAAAGAATAGTTTTTGCTCATCCACCTGCTCAAATGTTTTTTCTCCCAACGATCTGTAGTATTCAAATTGTTTAGTTACGCTGGTTATGTACTCCTTTTTCATTGTTGGTTGAGTGTTATATGTTATTTGTTATCAGTAGTTAGTTAATTGTTATCTCTAAATCTTCAGCTGTCAACCGACAACATTTAACCGATAACCTCCCATCATCTATTCCTCCCCCGCTCTATTTTCCACTTCTTGTAACACTCCATTACTTTGGCATAAAGATCCACCCCATCATGCGAAAGAATAAATTGATTGCTCACATAATAACAATACTTTCTGAACGTTTCATAATCAATTTTTTCGTCACCGGTTAATTTGCGCAATATTTCAGGACTCAATTTTTTTTGCACTTCCTCATCGATCATTATATCTTCAAATATTTTTGCCAGCTTTCTTATTTGCCTACCTTCCTTACTGTAGGTCATATACAGCGCGGTAATTGGGCTTGACAAATAATTTAATTTCTGAAATTTACTTTCGTTAATAATTTTATTCATGTACTCACGCTCATATGGCTTTACTTTGAACGTAGTAACAATTACTGTATTTAAGTTGATGAGCATTTGACTCATTACCAGTTTTACTTCACCTTTAGAATTTACAACCAGCTTTTTTACGGGCTGAATAAGTTTTGCATACCCTACATAAGAACAAATAAGCGTATCATCCGGGTTCGAATACAAGCTAAAGTGCCCATCGTTATCACTCATGGTTCCATTACCATTACTCTTATTGATAATGTAAACAAACGGCATTACGGCGTTGGTATCCTTCTCAACCACAGTGCCTTTAACAAGCTGTTGGCCGTAAACAGGACTTATTGCAAAAAGAAGTAATATTGGTTTCCAAAAATTCAACTGGTTAAATTTAGGATTCTTTAAGGTATTTATAAACAATGGTTAATAAAATTAACCTTTTTTAGTGTCGATTTCATTTACTCACTTCTTCTCTCCGCCGCCCCTCTCATCCCGCTCCATTCCGTCCGCCGTCGTGTATTGTCGTTTGTTGTTCGTTCGAATGCGATCGAGCCGTGTAACCCGCCGCTCTC
>JANYBY010000269.1 GCA_025360565.1 Bacteroidota bacterium | reverse complement strand
ATCACTTTGTTTGCCGTGGTACTGGCCATTGGTATTGTCGTCGATGATGCCATCGTCGTCGTTGAGGCAGTGCACGCTGCCATGGAAGAACATCATTTGTCGCCATACAGGGCAGTACAAAAAGTGCTTAAGGAAATAAGCGGCGCGGTGATCGCTATTACTTTATTAATGACAGCGGTGTTTATTCCCGTGGCATTTATGCCGGGCCCGGTAGGAACTTTTTACCGGCAGTTTTCTATTACCATGGCCAGCGCTATTGTGTTATCGGGCTTTATAGCCCTAACGCTTACTCCCGTTCTTTGCGCAATGATCTTAAAAAATACACATGGACAACCAAAAAAGAGAAATCTCCTTACTAGGTTTTTAGACAGTTTTAACAGGGGATTTGAAAAACTCACAGGCGTATATGTTGGCCTTTTAAAACGAATAGCGCACCTGAGATGGATAACCGTTATTATGTGGTTGGGATTTGCCGGCGGAATAATTTTAATTGCAAACAATTTACCATCGGGTTTTATTCCGAGTGAAGATCAAGGAATGCTCTATGCCATTATCCAAACACCACCGGGCTCAACACTTGAAAGAACAAATGATATTTCCCGTCAGCTGCAAACTATTATTCAAAAAGTAGATGGCGTAAAGTCAGTTTCTTCCATTGCCGGTTATGAAGTATTGACTGAAGGACGGGGATCTAATGCGGGAACTTGTTTGATAAATTTGAAACCATGGTCGGAACGAAAACATACCATGCAGGAAATTATTTATGAACTCGAAGAAAAAGCCAAAGAAATACCGGGCGCTACCATCGAATTTTTCGATCCGCCTGCAGTACCCGGATTTGGAGCCGCGGGTGGTTTTGCTTTGCAATTATTAGATAAAACTAACGCCGGAGATTATAATCAGCTGGACAGAGTTACAAGAGATTTTATGAAGGAGTTGGGTAAACGTAAGGAACTCACAGGTTTGTTCACATTCTTCAGCGCCAATTATCCTCAATATGAAATCGATATCGATAACCAATTAGCTATGCAAAAAGGAGTAACTATTGGTAATGCCATGAATACACTTTCTATTTTTGTGGGAAGTACTTACGAGCTTGGTTTTATAAAATACCAACGTTTCTTCAAGGTGTTTGTGCAGGCTTCTCCTGAATTCAGAAAATTGCCTTCAGACATTATGAACTTATATGTAAAAAATAATCGTGATGAAATGGTCCCTTTTTCAGCCTTCATGAAAATAAAAAAGAAGCAAGGAGCCAATGAAATTAATCGTTATAACATGTACAATACCGCCGGTATACGTGGCGCGCCTGCAAAAGGATATAGCAGTGGTGAAGCTGTTAAAGCGGTACAGGAAGTAGCTAAAAAAAGTTTGCCCAATGGTTTCGATATTGATTGGGCTGCACTTTCGTATGATGAGGTAAGACGGGGGAACGAAGCGATCATTATTTTTATCATCGTAATTATCTTCGTTTATTTTGTGCTTGCCGCGCAGTACGAAAGTTTCATCATCCCCTTAGCCGTAATTTTTTCTTTGCCTCCCGGAATTTTCGGGTCATTTTTGCTGATAAAGTCGATGGGGCTCGCTAACGACATATATGCGCAGGTAGGATTAGTGATGCTCGTCGGGCTGCTCGGAAAAAATGCAGTGTTGATCGTGGAGTTTGCGGTTCAAAAAAATAAACAAGGGGCAACCATACTCGAAGCGGCCATTGAAGGCGCCAAAGTGCGTTTCCGCCCTATCTTAATGACCTCGTTCGCGTTTATTGCAGGATTAATTCCGTTGGTACTCGCACACGGTGCCGGTGCCATTGGTAACCGCACCATTGGCAGTTCAGCGCTTGGCGGTATGCTTTTCGGAACTTTATTCGGTGTAATAATCGTACCCGGCTTGTTTTATATTTTTGGAACTATTGCAAGAGGTAGAAAACTGATCAAGGATGAAGATGAAGGTTCTTTAACCGAAAATTTTGTACATCAAATAGATAAATTTCCACAACAAACAGAAGAAAGTGAAAAAAATGAACACTAAAAAAATATTAAATGGTATTGGAATAACCGCAGTTATAATAATTTATAACGCGTGCAATTTGCCGTCTAATTTAACGCAGAAGGCAGAGAATAAAACTGTTCCTGTAAGTTACAACAACTCTGCCGATACCCTTAACACGGCTAAGAAAAAATGGAAGGAGTTTTTTACCGATCCAAATCTTGAGGGTCTAATAGATATTGCCCTGAAAAATAATCAAGAATTAAACATTGTGCTGCAGGAAATTAATCTTGCCAACTTTGAGGTAAAGGCACGCAAAGGTGCATATTTACCTTCATTAGGTGTAGGTGCCGGTGCAGGCGTTGAAAAAGTGGGCAAGTACACAAGCCGAGGAGCGAGTGATGATGCCAACCTTATTACACCTGATCAAAAAGTTCCTGAGGTTTTACCAAATTATATTTTAGCTGCAAATATTTCGTGGGAAGTAGATATTTGGAAAAAATTGCGCAACTCTCGAAAATCCGCGGTTTTTACTTATTTGTCTACCATTGAGGGGAAAAATTTTATGGTTACAAACCTGATCTCCGAAATTGCGAATTCGTATTACGAATTAATGGCACTTGACAACCAGTTGGAAATATTAAAAAAGAATATTGAACTTTATCAAAACTCTCTTGAAATTGTTAGACTTGAAAAACAATCTGCCCGGGTTACCGAGTTAGCTGTGCGCAGGTTTGAGGCTGAGGTGTTAAAGAACCAAAGTCGCCAATATTACCTTACGCAAAAAATAATAGAAACCGAGAATAGAATTAATTTTTTGGTGGGAAGATTTCCTCAACCTGTGATAAGAAATTCTCAGACGTTTTCTGAGTTGGTGCCCGACACTATTCATTCCGGTATTCCCTCGCAACTATTACAAAACCGGCCCGATATTAAACGCGCCGAACAACAATTGGCGGCAAGCAAGCTGGATATAAGTGTGGCAAAAGCTAATTTTTATCCTTCCTTTAATATTACCGCGGGTGTAGGTTACAATGCGTTTAGCCCCAAATTTTTTGTAACAACGCCGCAATCATTGATCTATTGGCTGTCGGGAAGTTTAATGGCTCCTCTCATTAACAGGAACGCGATAAAGGCAACTTATTATTCTGCAACTTCAAAACAGATTCAAGCCGTTTACAATTATGAACGCACTATTTTAAACGCGTATATTGAAGTTGCCAATCAGCTTTCTAACATCAGTAATCTGAAAAAAAGCTATGACCTTAAATCGAAGCAGGTGCAAGCGCTTAACGAGTCGATCACTATTTCAAGCAACCTTTTTAAATCGGCCCGTGCAGATTATATGGAGGTATTATTAACGCAGCGCGATGCGCTTGAAGCACGATTTGAATTAGTGGAGACCAAAATGCAGCAGATGAATGCACGGGTTAAAACTTATCGTGCATTGGGCGGCGGATGGAATTAAAGGGCTTGCTAAAGGGAAACTAGTCGGAGGAGATAAGGGAAGTAAGACGAGGAAATGGCAGGAGACCCTCCAAAAACGTAAAGTCATTCTTACGAAGGAAGAATCTTTTCTGGTCAGTTGCTAATCTTCGCTAAGAACTGATGCTTCCGTAGTTTATGCCGAGGAATTGAAGCAACAGCATGTCGATGTTGTCTAGGCGTACTTTACGTTATTGCGAGAAATCTTTTGAATTAATGATGATGCCCGTGAGGACCATGAATGTGTCCGTGGTCTAATTCCTCTTTCGAGGCGGCTCTTACTTCTAATACTTCACCAATAAAATGCAAATCAAAACCTGCAAGCGGATGGTTAAAATCCATTTCAACAAAATCATCAGTTATTTGTTTTACTTTTCCAATAAGCTGATTGCCATCGGCATCGTGCATTTCAATGTCTTCACCTAATTTTACGCGTTCGTCGTCAAATTTACCATCCACCATAAAGGCCTGTCGGTTCACTTGCACCAAATAATCTTTTTCAAATAAACCATAACCATCTTTAGCGGCAATTTTAAAATCAAACTTATCACCTTTTTGTTTTCCGTTTAAGTTGGTTTCAAAATCGGGCAATACGCCACCAAAGCCGAATAAAAATACAAATGGTTTATCGGGTGTGGTTTGCTCAATTAATTCTTCGGGTTGATTATTTTTATTCGCGGTTAAGTAGTAGGATACGGATACCGCTGTGTCTTCTGAAATTTGCATATTAATTTTTTTGAAGTACGAAAATAAGAATTTAATTTTTTTCTTGCAAACGGTCTTGACTCCTTTTGGTCTTGCCTCCTTCATCCTCAAATATTCAGGTTCTTCTCCAACAAAAAAACAAGTTTTTCTTTTGTAAGGTTAGCATTTATTTCTCCGTTAAACGTCAGCGAAACCTCGCCGGTTTGTTCACTCACGCTTATTGCCAGGGCATCGGTGTTTTCGGTAATACCTACGGCCGCTCTGTGGCGCATACCGTAATGTGCCGGAAAATTTTCTTTTTCAGTTACGGGTAAAACGCATCGCGCGGCCAAAATGCGATTGTCTTTTAAAATTACAGCTCCGTCGTGCAAGGGCGAATTTTTGTAAAAAATATTTTCAAGCATTCTGCTCGAAAGCCCTGAGTCTATTATATCTCCCGTATTTACATAAAATTTAAGATCGGTTTTACGGGCAATAACAATAAGAGCACCGGTTTTTGTGGAACCCATATTAAAACAGGCTTTTGCAACTTCCTCAATATCTAAAATAATTTCGTTTGCTTGTGAAGCCGAAAAATTAAGCAGAAAAATATTCTTCCATTTAATGTTACGCAAAAATTCGTTTGAGCCAATGTAAAGTAAAAATTTGCGAATCTCCTGCTGAAAAATGATCATGATCAAAATAACGCCCACATTTACAAACTTGCCGAGAATGGATGAAAGTAATTTTAGGTCGAACGCCGTAATAATAATGTAGGCCAAATAAATAAAAGCGAGTCCCGCAAAAATAGTAATGGCCGAAGTGCCTTTTACCAAATTATACACAATGTAAAGAATAACGGCTACCAATAAAATATCAATGGCATCGGTAAGGCCAAACGAAATGAAGTTTATAAAGCAATTAAAATGCAAATTAAGTTGGTATTACTTGGCTAATTTTTTCGCAAGCATTTTTTCATACATCTCGTGTACAAGCCCATCAGACAAGCCTATTTGAGGCACAAATACTTTTTCTATCCCCGCGTTTTTCATTACGCTTAAAAATATTTTGGCGGCGGGTAAAATAACATCGGCTCTATCTGGTTTAAGATCTAACCGCTCTATCCTTTCCTGATAGGTGTAAGAGGAGATCATTTCGTAGAGCCCTTTTAATTTATCGTAGCTTAAATGTTTGGTTTCTTTTTTACCGCTCATTTTAAAGATCTTATTAATGTTGCCGCCCGATCCAATACCGAACAAAGGATGAATACCGTAAGTATTTTTCTTTACCCACGCTTTCATTTCTTCCCACTCATTCTTATCCACTTTTTCCAAGAGCATGCGCACTGTGCCAATATTAAATGAGCGTGCGGCAATTACCCGGCTGTCGTAATACAAAGTTAACTCAGTGCTTCCGCCACCAACATCAATGTATAAATACGCGTATTTCGGATTTAAGATCTGCTCAATGTGATTGGAAAATACCAAAGAAGCTTCCCGCTTCCCATCAATGATCTCTACTATAAGCCCGGTTTCGTTCTTTATCCTTTCAATTATTTCGTTTCCGTTAGTGGCATCGCGCATGGCACTGGTAGCAATTGCTTTAAAGCTTTCTACACCATAAGCTTTTATCAGCTCACCGAATCCCTTTAAGGAGGTAACTAGTTTATCTGCCTTAACTTCCGAAATTTTACCGTGTAAAAAAACATCTTCACCTAAACGCACGGGCATTCGAATGAGTTCTTCTTTACTGTAGTGAGCTTTGCCATCTAAGGTAGTAACCCGGCAAAAAAGTAAACGTATGGCGTTACTTCCTATATCTATTGCGGCAAAGACCATCAGTTATAAATTAGTTTTTTGTTTAACAATGCGTGTTTTTCGTTGTCTTTTTTCAAGTAATTGTAAACTTCATCCTGCACCCTAATAATTTTATCTTTTGCTTTGCGGGGTTTATAGGCGTTTTCTTGTTTACGGTCAATTATACGCACTTTGGTATTGCCGCTTAATTGAATATTAATAATGTCTTTTATTTGTTTGCGTATTTCGGGACTGTGAATGGGAACCGCCACTTCGCTTCTGCTATCCAGGTTCCGGCTCATCCAGTCGGCCGAAGACAAGAACATTTTTTCATGGCCGTTATTATGAAAAATAAATACCCTTGTGTGCTCTAAATATTTATCCACAATACTGTAAGCTGTAATGTTATCACTCCAGCCTTCCAGCTCCGTTACCAACGAACAAGCGCCGCGAATAATAAGCGTTATCTGAACTCCGGCTTTACTCGCTTCATATAATTTTTCGATCATTTCTTTATCCACAAGACTGTTCATTTTTAGGATCACGCTCGCTTTTTTCTTATTCTTTGCAAAATGAATTTCTTTATTTATCAATTGTATCAATTCTTTACGCATAAAGAATGGCGCTACCAATAATTGTTTAAAATCAAATATTTTAAAATTGTTTTCGTAAAAATCAAACACTTTGCTAATATCATCGGCAATTTGTTTGTCGGCAGTGAGCAACGAAAAATCGGTATACACCCTGGCGGTTTTTTCATTAAAGTTTCCGGTGCCAATGTGCGCGTAATTAATTGTTTTGCCGTTTTCTTTGGTACCGATCAAAATTAGTTTGGAATGTACTTTTAAACCGGGTACACCAAAAATAACCCGTGCACCTTCTTCCTGCATTTTATTGGCCCAATAAATATTATTCTCCTCGTCAAACCTGGCCTGCAACTCAACAAGCACGGTCACTTTTTTTCCGTTCTTAACAGCGTTAATAAGCGCGTTGGCAATGCGCGACGAATCGGCCAGGCGGTACAAGGTAATTTTTACACTGTCAACTTTCGGATCTATAGAGGCTTCTCGTAACAGATCTATAATATGATTGTAGGTATGGTAAGGATAATGTAATAAAATATCTTTTTGTTTAATTACTTTAATAGTGGTGAATTGATTATTGATCAAATATTTATGTTGTAACGGCGTAGGATGATTGTAAACAAGTGATTTATCAGCCAGGTCAGGGAAATTCATAAAATCTTTAAAATTATGATAACGCCCGCCGGGTATCGCGTTGTCTTTTTTTGCCATCCCTAATTTCTTCATAATGTACTTTAACATATCGTTAGGCATGGCGGCATCGTACACAAAACGAACGGGTAAGCCCTGTTTACGGGCCTTTACACTTTTCGAGATCTTTTCGATCATGCTTTTGCTCACGTCGTTGTCCATTTCTAACTCAGCATCGCGCGTTAATTTTATGTTGTACGATTCAACTGTTCTGTAGCCAAATACATCAAAGATCTGATCAGTGTTAAAACGGATCACATCATCCAATAAAATAATATAATGTTTGTTGGCTTGTTTTGGTAACACCACAAAACGCGAGGTGGCCTTTGCCGGAATTTCGATCAACGCGTATTTATTTTTTTGTTTTATAACGATCGATTCCAGCTTTAAATACATGTAACTGGCCTTGTCTTTCATGTACGGAAAAGGTTTGCTGTCATCTATCATCACCGGATAAAGGGTTGAAATAATTTCCTGACTGAAATAATCGCGCACATATTTTCCCTGCGATGAATTAAGTTGCTTTTCGTTAATAATAAACACATTGGCATCGGCCAACTCATTAATTAACTCCTGATAAATATTTTCAAAACGAATTTGCTGCTCAATTACCCTTCGCTGTAGCTGGGTTAATAATTCTTTCGGATCCTCGTCGTAAAACTCAAGCGCTTTTTTGCCAAGTTTCGAAAGGCGGCGAACAGTTGCCACCCTTACACGGTAAAACTCATCGCGGTTATTACTGAAAATGCCCAAAAACTTTAAACGTTCAATTAAAGGGGTTGATTTATCTGCTGCCTCCTGCAAAACCCTTTCGTTAAAGGAAAGCCAGCTTATCTCACGGTTGATGTGAGGAATTTTTTTCTTCTTAATTTTTGCCATCAATCAGAATTTTTGAAATTTTTTGGATATTGGAAAAATTAAGACTTCCTTTTTTATTGCCAACGTCTAGCCAGCTGTCTGTTGCAAATTTAATGCTTACAAT
>JANYBY010000231.1 GCA_025360565.1 Bacteroidota bacterium | reverse complement strand
GAAAAACCTTTAGTTTTCTCACTTGTGTCATTATTAACATCTTCAATAATAACAGATGGGCCACTTTGACCGTTGTTATAAACTTCTTGTTTGTCATATTGTCTGCTTCTGGTTGTATAAGCAAAACCCCAACCATATTCTGCAGCAAGAGAAATTTTAGCGAAAATGAAATATTCAATTCCTACAAACGCCCTTAAACCCATTCTTGCACCGCCTCTATAGCTAGTTGAAAGAACACGTACCTGACGACCTCCACCTAACGGATTGTGATTTGTTACGGCACCGTTATTAAAGTTATTTGTAAAAGCAGTAGAATACTGATCAGAGAAAGCGTTTCCATAAGTGGCACTTTGATTGGCAGAGTTACCACCAAAAGCAAGTTCACCACCAAATACACCTTGTAAACGACGGTAACCTCTTCTCATTTCATAACCAACTGAAACTAACCAGTTACTTTTTCTGAAGGTGTTTTTATCCTGAACCCTTTGTAATGAAGCTGCATTAACATCATCCTGAGATCCGAAAGACGCATCATAAAGCGCTTTTGAATCCTGAACACGATTGATCATTGATCCTGCAATGGTATTAATACCTAATCTTACACGGATAGCTGATTTTGCAGTAAGGAAATACTTACCAACGATTTGATTGTTTGAATTGTTCGTGTATTGAACAATGTTTGTATTTGGCGCGGCCGGGTTACGGCTTAAAGTACCAAAAAACAAATCAAGAAGCGGGATGGTATTGAAACCGATCGCGATGTCTCCTTTTTTAGGCAATATTTCATTGCCTTTTTTGTTCTTTACTACCTCATCTCCGGAGGCGGCCTCCTGAGCCTGTGTGAACATTGAAGTTATCAATGTTGCAACAATTAGGACTTTTTTATTCATATTTATTTGGGTTTTTATTGTTTTTTATAACTGTTAAACTGAGGACAAAAGTAGTTAAATTATCGCTAACTGCCAAATTATAGCCTATATAAGTTATTAATGCCATATTGTGGATAAACTGAATGGGTTTCCGACATAAATACGTACCTAAAAGCAACAAAGTTGGGTAAAGGCTACTTTTTTAGCTAAACAACTGATTATAATCATGTAAATTTCATTTTAAATAAATAAATCATACATTTAAGCTCCAATCTATTAAAAACATGATACACTTTAACTCTTCAAAAATCCTTATTCCGGTCGATTTTAGCGAAACTTCGTTGTTGGCGATAAAACATGGTGCTTTTACAGCGCAATTAACAAAAGGTGAGGTATTTTTACTCCACGTAATAAATACGCATTACATGGCTCAGGATCTTTTTATTCCTGTAGTAAATTTTCCGGAAACGAACGAACTTGAAACAAAAGCTCAGGAAAAACTCGGGCAATTGGCAGAAATTATAAAAAAAGAATATGGTATAAACGTTGGTATTATTATAAAAAATGGCAATACCAGTAGCGAGATCATTAATGTTGCCAAAGAAATTCACGCAGCATTAATAGTAATGGGCACTCATGGTTATTCTCCAATGGAAGAATTGGTTATTGGCAGCAATGCCCTTAAGGTGCTTACAAAATCCAATTGTCCTACAATGGCAATGAGTGTTGAAGCACAAAAGAAAGGTTATTATAAAATATTGATCCCAATTGATACAAGCGCACATACCCGCCAAAAAGTTGTTTACGCAATTGAAATGGCAAAAAAATTCAGCGCGGTGGTTCATGCCGTGGCATTATTAAATGATGGAGAAGAAAGCGAAAAAGGAGCTATTGAATTAATATTACATCAAATTGAAGGAATTGCCAAAGAAAAAGGTGTTGCCTTTCATTCAGATCTTTTAATTAAAGTAAAAAACCGCGCTGTTGCTACAGTTAAATACAGCGAGAAAATTGGAGCCGACCTTATTGTTATTATGACCGATCAGGATGCCGAATTAAGCGGATTCTTTTTAGGGCCATATTCGCAGCAGATCATTCATATGAGCAAAGTGCCTGTTATTGCCATTAAACCTACAGAGCACACCCAAAACATGGATCTATCTATTCTTGCCGGAACAAGCGGCATGTAAGAAAACCATTTTATAAAATTTTAAATGAAAAAAATAACGCTTTGTTTTTTCGTGTTTTGTTCTTTTGCTTTTTCGGCACAAAAAATAGCCGATGTAAGTTTAGAATTATTAGATGGGAATATAATTAAAGGAACCACAACTGTTAATGATATTGAATTAATAACGGCTTATGGCAAATTATTAATTCCGGTTAGCAAAGTAAATCATTTGGAAGTGGGTATTGGAAGAGATAATGCCGTTGCCGAAAAAGCAAAGAGTTATTTAAAGATCCTTTCTACAAG
>JANYBY010000173.1 GCA_025360565.1 Bacteroidota bacterium | reverse complement strand
GGAAGTCGGCATTGCACTAATTGGAGTGCAGGATATAAAACTTCCGCCCCACCCCGAAATATAAATGTTACCACAAACATCAACGGCAAACGCCGAAGGTGATATATCTATTTTAGGAAGACTGCTTCCAAACACAGTTCCCATACTTAAGTTGGTAAGCTGGCAATCTAACCTCGAAATAAATTGATGCGAATTGGCATTTGAATAAACGCCGGGAGTTACAGGCATTGCGCCCAGCGATTGGCCATACACATAATAACGGTTCTGCACATCCTTTTGCACAAAATAACTTTGATCGTAATTACTTGTTCCAATATAAGTGCTTTTTATGATCGCACTTCCTCCCGCGTTAAATTTTGTAAGAAAGCCATCCGCTTTGCCGCCATTATAGGCAGTTTGATAACACCCAGCCACAATCGGAAAATCTGTACTATATGTTCCCCCTGTAACGTAAACCATGTTTGTATCATTTACCACCAAAGAATAACCTGCGTCATTTCCCGATCCTCCTAAGTATGTACTCCAAATTAAATTTGATAAGTTCGGATTGAATTTTGCAACTACCGCGTCTTGTTTGCCGCCTAAACTCGCGTCATAAGATGTTGCAACTGTTGGAAAGTTTGTTGACCGGGTTGTACTTGCAATATATATATTGCCCGCATTATCCAACTGAATTTCCCCTCTGTATTGGTCTCCATAATTATATTGCAAAGAATCGGTGCGATATTCGTTATTAACGGGCTGCACCCCGATCTGCGTCACAGCAGGACCGCATGAAGGTACTGTATATGTTGAGGTAACATTATTATGATTTACTCCATCGTTTGCACTACCGCCTAAATACGTTGAACCAATTAGAGCAGAACCCGTACTATTAAACTTGGTGATAAAAATATCGGTTCCGTTTTGAAACTCTGTGCCATTAAATACAAAATTCAGATAAGAACCACCATTAAAAGTTTGATCATAGGCTCCGGCAGAAACAGGAAAATTTGTCGAACCTGTGGCACCATATAAGCAAAGGTTATTGGCGTTGTCAACAATTAAACTGGTTACAATTTCGGCACCGCTGCCGCCCAAATAAGTTGAGTACACCAAACCGGTTCCCAAAGGATTATATTTAGTAATAACAACATCCGTATTACCTGTGCCGGGAACATAAACACCGCCAAAAGCAACCGAAAAAGCTCCTGGAGTAGTAGGGTATCCATTGTTGAAAGCCGTTCCGCCTGAATAAAGATTTCCCTGCAAATCGTAAGTTGCTGTCATTCCAAAATTATCTGCCGTCGACCCTGACTGAGCTGAAAAAACAAGAGAAGGATCAATTACAAGGTCGTATTTTTTATTATATCCGTGAGGGAATTGAAAACTTAATGTTTTATCCGACAGTTTATATGTGCAAGCCACTTCTTTAACATCCCCATCAATTAATTGGTAAGCATAAGGTTTTTGCTCTATAACATCGTTTACTTCAAGTTTTATATAAAGTTTTCCGTTTACAAGCCGGATATTATCAACGCCTTCGTATTTTATTTTTATTTGTTTAGTGTCCGAACCCGGTTTTACATGGAAATTATATTTTATTCCATTCACTGCAGTAATTACTTCGTAGTCTACGCCCGGATATAGATCGCGCATCCATACCTGGTGGAAATTACTAACTTTCGATTTCCATTTCATGGGATCTTTTCCAATAAAAAAATTCTCGTAATCCGTTCCTTGTTGTAATTTTTCAACTTTAGAAACCTGTTTGCATCCCTCAAAGTACATTTTATACGAATGCCCCCTGATTTCTCTATTACCACTTGTAACAAGACCCATGTGCATATTCCTATACTTTTTCTTATCGTAAAAATTAAAGGTTAAACAACTCTTTTCTAGAAATAATAAACCGCCGTCAAGCTGAGCCCTGAATAAGATCTTATCATCCCACTGTCCAAGATTTTCCGTAAAACGCAATGCAGGACTTACACTTGGAATTATTGCTTTCTTTGTTGAATCGTTATGCGCAAAAAACGGCATGGCACAAGCCAGCAGGAAAAATATAAAACCGTGTCTATAAAGCATCAACCCAAATATACATTAATTGAATGTTTTTTGCAAGAAATACCTTTGAGAAATGAGCCGATTACGATCAAAATTTATCCTACAACTTAATCACTAAAAAAAAATTGGAGCTATTCATGCTATTCCTGCCTAAAAGTTACCTACTTTTGCACCCTTATGGCAAATGTTGTTGCAATAGTTGGAAGGCCAAATGTAGGGAAATCGACCCTTTTTAACCGTTTAACAGAAACCCGCAAAGCTATTACGGATGAGATCTCCGGCGTAACCCGCGATCGCCATTATGGCAAAGTGGAGTGGCAGGGAGTTGAGTTCAGCCTAATTGATACCGGTGGTTATATTAAGGGAAGTGTTGATATTTTTGAAGGAGAAATTCGCAAACAAGTAACCATTGCCATTGAAGAAAGCACCGTTTTATTATTTGTGGTGGATGTTACCGAAGGCATTACACAATTTGATAAGGAAGTTGCCGGCATTATTCGCAAAAGTAAAAAGCAAGCTATAATTGTTGCTAATAAAACCGATAATCACGAACGTAATGCCGATGCCGCGGAGTTTTATCAATTTGGTTTTGGCGAAGTTTTTCCTATTTCCGCAATAAGCGGTTATGGCACCGGCGATCTGATGGATGCCCTTGTGGCCGCTTTGCCAAAGGAAGAAATACCCGAAGAAATATCTATTCCCCGAATTGCAATTGTTGGCCGGCCTAACGTTGGTAAATCATCCTTAACCAACGCGCTCTTGGGCGAAGAAAGAAATATTGTTACACCTATTGCAGGAACTACGCGCGATACAATTAATACGCGTTACACAAAATTCGGCCACGATTTTTGGCTGATAGATACCGCGGGTATGCGCAAAAAAGCAAAAGTGCAGGAGGATCTTGAATTTTACAGCGTAATGCGCGCCATTAATGCCATTGAAGACAGCGATGTGTGCTTATTGATGATAGATGCTGTTACCGGAATGGAAGCGCAGGACCTTGCCATTTTAAGTTTGATAGAAAGAAACAGAAAAGGCCTGGCCATTATTGTAAATAAATGGGATCTGGTTGAGAAGGATACATCAACCGCAAAGGAATACGAAGAAAAAGTGCGCGAAAGAATTGCGCCCTTCAAGGATATACCAATTATTTTTGTTTCGGTATTGGATAAACAACGCATTTTAAAAGCGGTTGAAACCGCTATGTACGTTTATAATAATAAAACACGCCACGTAAAAACAAAAGAGCTCAACGATTATTTATTGCCGCTGATAGACAGGTTTCCGCCCCCATCCATTAAAGGAAAAGAAGTAAAAATAAAATACATCTCTCAGTTAAAGACCGAACCTTTGTTTATGTTCTATTGCAATTTGCCGCAATACATTAACGAAAGTTACAAACGCTTTTTAGAAAATAAAATTCGCGAAAAATACGATTTTTGCGGCGTGCCAATGGTGATCAGCTTACGGAAGAAGTAAAATTAAAATTATTGGTAGGCTTCTGTTATGAAACTTAACTTATGGGAGTTCTAAAAATTAGATTTTTTAGGCAAACAAGTTTTTGAAAACACGGCATATTTTCAGTGGCAATATGAGCGGGTTTGTGTGTTGGATAGATAAGTAATGAGGCTTTCATCCCGATAGTTATCAGGAGAAGTTTAACTACAAAAAAGCAATTTATAGAACTCCCCTTTAATTATTAAGTGCTCCATCATCCATCCAGGCTTTCATTTTTGAAATTTCGCAGGAAGTTAATGGTGGCCCGCCTTGCGGCATATCTGTACCCGTTTTAATTCTGTTGTATAAACCTGCTGCGGTAATGGCACTTATCTCCGCTTTTAAAAGCGCGTAAGTAGTAAAATCTTTATAGCCCGTTGGGGTATGGCAACCCGGCTTAGCACAACTTTTAGTTATTATGGGCGCTATATGCTGCGCGTATTTAACATCGGTGGTACAAGTATCAACTGTGCCCGGAGCAGGTGGCGGAGCTGTAGGAGGTAACATTCCAACTTTTTTTACGCAACTAATAGCGAACACAGCCATAAATAAAATTAGCGCAATGTATTTAATATGTTTTTTTCTGATCATTTATAATGTGTTTTATATAATTACAATAAAGTTATATTCTTTTCGTCCCTGCTCTTTCAAAAATCACACTTTCCATATCAAAAATATGAAAAAAAAATTAAACAGCCTCCTATTCTTAAAAATAAAATTGTACTTTCGGTACTACTATTTAACACAATCAATCTAAATTATTTACATATGAAGGCTGTTTTAATGATCCTGTTGTTTGTTTCATCTGTTGGTTTTGCTCAAACAGATACCGCAGTTGCAAAAAAAGAAAAAAAGGGAAGCATTTTTAAAGACGCCGCCGATATTGGCAAAATGGCCATAGCCAAACAAAAAATGTACGCCAGCGAATATGCAAGCGCTTTAAATACTTATCGCGAAGTTGAAAAGAACAATCCCACCGATGGCACGGTTTTATATTACATTGGTTTTTGCAATTTTGCCTTGGGCGAATACGTCAAATCAAAAGAGTATTTATTAAAAGCCGAAACAAGTACCAAAAATTTTAAGCCTGAAACACATTTTATGCTCGGTAAAATATATCAGCGCGAAGATGATTTTGATAAAGCGATTGAGGCGTTTACAAAATACAAATCCTCGCCCTCAACCGATAAAGAAAACGTGCAAGAATCGGATATTTATTTAAGCCAGTGCGAAACCGCGAAAAAATTAATTGCAACACCTTTAGATGTGACGATAACAAATTTAGGCCCTGAAATAAATACAAAGTATAACGATAAAAATCCTTGCATTACCCATGATGGAAGAACAATTGTATTCACCACCAACAGGCCGGCAAAAACAGATTCGCCTGTTGATAAAGAAGGCGACGGCAAATATTTTGAAGATATTTATACAACCGTTGTAGATTCGGCTACCAAACAATTTGGCCCGGCTCATCCCGTTCCCGGCTCGGTAAATACCAAGGGGCACGATGCCTGCACCAGTATTTCGCCTGATGGCAAACAAATTTTTATTTACAAGAACGATATTAACGACAGGGCTTCTTACGGCGGCGAAATTTTTGTAACCAAAATTGTGAACGGAAAATGGAAAACCGCTGAGCCTTTAGGGAAACCCATTTCATCTGAAGCATGGGAAGGCGGTGCCTGCATTTCGGCCGACGGAAAAAAATATTTTTTTGTAAGCGAACGCAAAGGAGGTTATGGCCACAGCGATATTTGGATGGTAACCAAAAAAACTAAAAAAGAATGGGATATCCCTGTAAATTTGGGTCCCGATATTAATTCTGCCAACGATGAGGCCGGTGTATTTTTAGCGCCCGATGGTAAAACTTTATTCTTCTGCAGCAACGGCCCAACGAGTATGGGAAGCTCGGATGTTTTTAAAACTGTATTTGCTGATGGTAAATGGAGCAAGCCTGTTAATTTAGGTTATCCCATAAACAGTTCAGCTAAAGAAGGGCAATTATCTTTAAGCGCCGATGCAAAGTTTGCATACGTTTCAAGCGAACGCAAGGGCGGACTTGGCGAAAGTGATCTATATAAAATTGACTTAAAAGATTTTGCCATTTTAGAACCGGACGGAAAGAAAAAAGTAAGCAACGGTTTAAGTATTTTAAAAGGCACCATCCGCGAAGGCTTTGAGGGATACGGTTTGCCCGATGTTGAGATCAGTTTAACCGATGAAGCCGGTGCACCGGTATCATCCACCAACACAAACGAGAACGGAGAATACTTTTTTACCTTAAAAGGCGGTAATTATAATTTAAGCGTTAAGAAAAAAGGTTATCAGGATATTACCGAAAAAGTTGAATTAAAAGTTGGCGAAAAAGAAACGCTGAGTTTGGAAAAAGGTTTTTTGTTGAAGAAGTCGTAACGGCCATGGTGTAAAGACCTTCAAGGTTTTCTCAAACATCCGTAAAAACCTTGAAGGTCTTTAATAAAATCTCCACAGGTCTTCCGAACTAAACCTCCAGGAATTTAAACTCAATGGTGGTGAGTTTCTGAAGGCGTTTGCCGGTCTGCATCATATCTTCATCATCCTTATCGTACTTCCAGGTAACGTTTACTTTTTTTGTTTTTGCAAGTTCATTTATCATTAAAAACAATTTCATTACTTGTTTGGTTGATGAGGTGCTGATGTATTCGAAATGAAAACCAAAATTACTTTCCTCCTTTGGCGATTGAATATATGTTTTCATCCAGTCAATTAACGGTGTATAAAAACTAATAGCGTCCTCGGGCAAAGATCTTCCTGAAATTTCAAAAGATGCCCCGGCAACATCCAATATTACTTTTGGTGTATCATCGGTTGGCTGTATTATAAGAGGATTCATAAACTGACTTAAAAATTTATGTGTGTTTTAACTATTAAGAACGAACGATTGGAAGAGTGCGGTAAAATGCTTGTTTCAATTTTATTTTTTGTTTTAAACCGTAGATCTATCAGCCCAAGGCCTGCTCCTAATTCGCCTATCTTATTTTCTCGCAGAATAACTTCGTTAAATAATTTGCCCAGATCTTCCTCTTTTAAAGAGTTAATGTGTTCAACATGTTTTACAAATTTTTCTATTGCATTATTGTCAATATAATTGCCAGTTATTATTGAGTATTTAATGTCGTCTTCGCAAATTAAGATCAATCCCGGCTTATCGGCACTTGCATCTTCCTTATCCACTCCGTGGTAGCAAATATTTTGCAGCATTTCTATCATTACTGCCACAATAGTTTTTTTCAGCGCCGAGCCTACCGATTTTCCAATACTTCCCTCCACCATTGCTATCAAGCCTTTCAGGCTTTCATGCTCAAATCTTCCATGAAAAAATAATTTCACTTTATTTTCGGCAACTACTTTGTGAACGGTTTTTGCAAGTGTAAGATTGTTGTTTAAGCTTGAGTCTGTTTGCACATCGTCGGCAACGGTTTTTACATTAATTTGAAAATAAAAGAATGAACTTTCATTATCTATTTTTGTAAAATCGTAGATCAGTTTATTTCCCGATTTGCGAACCATTTCTATTAATCCTAAGCCCGCCCCACCCTTTTCAGAAAAAGCACCCGATTTTAAAACGTCATAATAATATTCTTTCAATTGTTCCTGGCTCATTGAATTAACTTTTTCAAGTTTTTCCTTAAGCGCCGGAATGTGTTCGTTTTGTATAATATTACCCGAGGTGATCAAAAATCCGAATTTAGCCTTGTGTATGGAAAAGAAACCTTCCAGCTCTTTACTTTGCTGATGCCGCGTAATATTCTGCAGCGATTCAACCATTATAAAATAAACCTTTTTTCTATTTTTAACAGGCTCGTTGCTCACTTCAAAATTTGTTTCAGAAAGCGCAAGAATGCTGTCGGTTAATTTTTGGCTGAAATCTCCTTTATAAGAATAACTCAATTCATACCCATCTAACGAATTAAATAAATTCTCAATAGATGAATCTGCTATGTCGGGTATTTTTACCATTAATTGATCTCCTAAAAATAAGTCTTTTTTTAAAGTCCAGTAAAATTATTCAAAACTTTCAATAATTGGTTATTTTAAAGTAAAAAAGTGGAAATAAGGTAGATTCGCCTACTTTCTCCAAATCTATCTGCTTTCGTTTATTCAGGTTAGCGGCACCGGGCTAAAATTTATCCTGAGCTTGGCGAATGGCTACTCGCTTTTTGCCCCGCCCTCTTGAATATACATCCAGGCGTAGTAAAAGAGCCAAATCCGCCGTGGCAGACTCCATCCCTTGCGCAAAATATCCGAAAGCACCTTTTTAAATTATAAACTGAAAAATTTCCACTTCTCAGTTTACCGACTTTAAAATTTGCTTTACCGATTGCCTATTTTTCGTTCAAGCCCTTAGCCGTATTTTTGATAAAAAATTAGTTTATACCAATGGAAAAGCAATTGCACGAAGAGGAAGGGTTTAAAAACTGGGAAAAAAATCACCGTAACGGAAGGGTTTGCGCGGGATTTTTAATTCTTTTTGCGGCAGCCCTGTTTTTTTGTAAAGAATCAGGATATTTTATTCCCGAATGGGTATTTACCTGGCCGGTGTTACTTATTGGTATAGGTATTGTATCGGCTGTAAAGCATCAGTTTCGCCATCCGATCTGGATCATTTTAATAGCCATTGGTACCATTTTTTTGGTCGGCGATCTTATTCCCTATTTTTCGTTTGACAAATATAAGATCCCGCTTATTCTTTTAATTATTGGTTTGGTAATGATCTTTAAACCAAGGAATAATCACCGTAAACGTTACGCAAGATATATGCACAAACACCATCACCACTGGAATGCAGGATCCTACGGGACTATGAACAGCAGCTCCGACGATTTTATTGTATTGCACAATGTTTTTGCGGGAACAAAAAAAAATATTTTAAGCAAAGATTTTAAAGGTGGTGACATTCGAAACACCTTTGGCGGCTGCGAGTTAAATTTAATGCTGGCGGATTTTACCGGTGAGGCGGTTATTACAATCAATCAGCAATTTGGCGGCATTAAATTAATTATACCGCCAAACTGGATGGTGAAATCGGATCTGGCCTGTGTATTCGCGGGCATTGAGGATGACCGTCCAGTAGTAAATACTACAGATGGGTCGCAGGCAAAAATTCTTGTTTTAAAAGGGCAGATCTTTATGAGCGGAGTTGAAATTGTTTCTTATTAAAATATAAAAAAATGAACTGGTATTTAACTAAATTAATTTTCAGCATTGATGCTGAATACGAAAACAAAAAAGCGCAATTTGATGAGCAGCTGCGGTTGATAAGCGCCACAGACCCGAGTGACGCTTACTTTAAA
>JANYBY010000154.1 GCA_025360565.1 Bacteroidota bacterium | reverse complement strand
GCATACCATCAAAAAACAAATTCACAATCAAAAATTAATGAAAGCCCTCATTGAAAAGAAAATTCAGATGATCGATTATGAAACTTTAACCGATAAAAATAACAACCGCATAATTGGCTTTGGCCGTTATGCAGGCGTAGTAGGCGCTTACAACGGTATTTTAGGTTATGGCTTAAAATACGATCTGTTTAGATTAAAGCCTGCGCATTTTTGCCGCGACCGCGCTGAAATGGAAGAGGAATTAAAACGCGTAAAATTACCGAACATAAAAATAGCGCTTACAGGCGGCGGACGTGTTGCAAATGGCGCCATTGAAACGCTTAGCGCGTTGCGGATAAGAAAAGTTACCGCCGAAGAATTTTTAAACATGAGTTTTCGCGAACCGGTTTATTGCCAACTGAACCCACGCGATTATGTTGAAAGGCCCGACGATCACAACTTTGACCTGAACGATTTTTTTAAACACCCCGATCATTTTATTTCCAAATTTGCGCCTTTTACAAAAGTAACCGATTTGTACATGTCGGCTCATTACTGGGATCCGCGCGCACCAAAAATGTTTACCCAACAGGAAATGGAAATGCCCGATTTTCATATATCGGTAATCGCAGATATTACCTGTGATATAGACGGAAGTGTTCCTTCCACCATTCGCTCCAGCACTATAGACCATCCGTTTTATGGATATCACATTTTAAATCACCACGAAGACCTGCCTTTTAATAAAGACACCATTTGCATTATGGCCGTAGATAATTTACCCTGTGAATTGCCGCGCGATGCGAGCGATGATTTTGGAAAGGATCTTTCAGAAAGGGTTTTACCTTTTCTTTTCAGCAACGATCCCGATAAAGTAATTGAACGCGCAAGTATTTGTAAAGATGGGAAACTGACAAAAGGTTTTGAGTACCTGAAGGATTACGCTTATTAATTTTAGAATGGGTCAATTTTAGAATTTTAGAATTACAGCCTGAGGTTCATTCTAAAATTCATCAACTCTAAAATTCTAAAATTACTTTACTTCATCCACTTTTGCTTCACCTCACTAAAGCTCGGGAAATTGTTATGATGCCAGTTGGCAATTACCTTTCCTTCCTTCACCAACATCAATCCGGGGTTACTGCGGATCATGGTTTTTAAAACAATTCCATCCACCGATACAAACGGATAAGCTACTTTATGTTTTAATTTATAAGCCTCCACATCACCGCCCGAACTGCTGGTGAAGCCAAGCACTTTGTATTTATCCTGACTTGCCAGTTTAGTAAAATCATTTATTTTAGCAAGAAGTGTTTCATCATCGGCACTCAATTTAAGATCATACATAATTAACCAGAAGCTGTAATTTTTATCATTTAAAACCGAATCTGTAACATTTGCACCATCCATATTATTTACGGTAAAGTCGGTTATCTTTGGCGGATTAACGGCTTCGCTTACTAACTTTGGTTCAGAGGCCACCCATTTCCAATTCAACGTATCTTGCCATGGATATGTTTTTAAATTAAAGTGTTCCTTTTTTCCGGTCTTTAAATTTTCGTAAATAAATCCGGTTTCATAAACGGCATCCTTATAACCCGCACCCTTTTTCATATTTTCTTTAATGCTCATGCCCGGCGCATAGGCCCTGAAATCGAGCGGTGGCAAATTACGATATGCGTAAACAGGGAAGCCGATAGAAAAAACAACACCCGTTAAAAATAAAAAGCTCATTACAAAAGGCGCAAACAGTTCACGAATGTTTTCTTTGCCTGCAAATAACAAGGTAATTAAGATCATGAGCGCAATGTCTTTCCAAAAACTTTCCCAAGGGCGTAGTTTTAAAAAATCGCCGAAACAACCGCAATGCGTTACTTTATTATAACATGCGCTGTAAAAAGTAAGGAAGGTAAAAAAAGCAATTTGCGCGAATAATAACCAAAGGGTTAAATTTGTTTTATAACCGATCAATAACATTATACCCAATATAATTTCGCTGGCACAAACAATAATTGCCAAAGGCAAAGCAATGTGGGCAAATCCTTCGAATAAAGATAAACCTGTATCGTTTTGAAAAACCTCAAAATATTCTTTTAGTTTATAACTAAACCCTAAAGGATCATTTGCTTTTATGAATCCTGAAAAAATAAATAAACCTCCCACCAAAAAACGCGAAATATGCGTTAACCAAGCCAAGCGACCAATAAAGCCGGAAGCATTAATTAAAATTAATTGTATGGCCAATAAAATTGCAAGCGTGGTTTTGCTGAAGCAAGGCGGACATGTAAAATAAAACAGTACAGCCAAACCGCCCGACCAGATAAAACGAAATGCTTTTGAGGATAAAAATTTCTTCATAGTATTGAGTAATGCTTTAAAGATATTGCCTAATAAGGTGATTAAAAAGGCAATTAGACTTTTTTAACTAAGATACGATTGTTAATTCTACATTCGGATTCCTATTACCAGTATATCATCCACTTGTTCGTTCTGCCCCATCCAATCCTTCATATTGTTATCCAATATTTGTTTTATGTTTTCCAAGGGCAGGTGAGAGTTTTCAATGATGAGCGCCTCCATATTTTTGTATTTGAATTTTTTGTTTTTTGGTCCGCCAAATTGGTCGGCATACCCATCAGTAAAAGCAATAATCAGATCATTCTCTTCCAATTTCATTGAGCTTAGTGAAAAATCGTGAACCGCACCATGATGTTTTCCAATGGGAAATTTATCGGGTTTTAATACAAGATTTTGTTTATTTCGGATGACCCACACCGGGTTATTGGCCGCTGCCATTTCGAGTTGCAGGCCGTTTATTTTTATTAAGGAAGCATCCATCCCGTCCTTATTATTGGTCAAACTAAATCCTTCTATCAATCTTGCGCGAAGCTCGTTTAACACCAGATCGGGACGAAATATTTTTTTACTGAATTTTATTTCAGATAAATAACTAATTCCCAACAAACTCATAAAAGCTCCGGGAACCCCATGACCCGTGCAATCTGCACACATGATCAAAAATTCATCGCCTTCTTTCTCTGCCCAATAAAAATCGCCGCTCACAATATCTTTTGGGTTAAACAAAATAAAATGGTCTTTCAGATTATCCTTAAATTTCTTTTCATGTGTAAGCAAACTTTGTTGAATATTTTTAGCGTAATTAATGCTATCGGTTATTTCTTTATTTTTTTCCTGGATGAGTTTATTTTTCTGACCAAGTGCTTTGGCATTTTTTCTGCTCATTCGATAACTTCGGGCAATAAAAATTACAGCAATAATGGCCATAAAAAAAGCGATGGAAGAAAACAATATAAGAACGTTTTTTCGTGAATTTTCAGAAGCTGCAAGTTTGATCGTGTCTTCATTTCTTTTTAATTCCGAATCCTTTCTATCACTCTCAAATTTGGATTGCAGTTCCTGATAAGCAGTTGTAATGGCCTCCTTATTTGCTGAGTCTTCGGTGACATGTAATCGCCTGTAATAATAAAGTGCGTTTTTTGTATCTTTCATGGCATCATGCACCTCGGCTAAATTCATTAAACCAAGGTTGAGAACTCTTACATCTTTTTGATTCAAGCCAATTTGAACCACTTTACGTGAATAAAATACAGAACTATCGTATAATTTCATTTGTTGAAAAACAATGGCCAAATTATTATACGCCGAAGAAAATGCATAGTCCTTAATTTTTATTTTCAGTACCATGCACTTTCTTAAATAGAAAAGGGCCTTTAAATAATCCTTTTTATTTTTATATACTAAGCCAAGGTTATTATAAGTTTGAGCCAAAAGATTGTCATTTCCCAATTTTTCTCTTATTGCAAGAACCTTATTATGGTAAAGTAAAGCCGAGTCTAACAAATATTTGGTTTTGTACATATTGCCCAAAAGCGTATAGTTATCGGCTAACAAAGCCGAATCTTTGAACATATTCCTGTAACCGAGAGAATAATGGGCGTTCAATATCGCTGCCTGAAAATTTTCGCTGATCTTATTTATATATGCCAACCTGCCATACGTTAGCATCATCATCCGCTTATTGGCGCAGCTATCTGCCATCCGTAATGCAATCATTAAATTTTCAACCGATTTGTGCAAACTCTCTTTAACTGAATAATGGCTGCCGATCCGGTAAAAACAAAAAAGTTTTGTAAAACAATCCTTTGATCGTGAATAATCCCTTATTACATCAAGAATTGAATCTGTAACTTTTAAGGAATTTTTTTTTCGGATCGAAAATCGGTACAAGAGCTCGATCTTAGCGCTGTCGTTTTTTGCTTTGCTTAATTTTAACTTCAAAGAATCCAATTCGTTTGCAAGCATCGGTATAGAAATAAAAAGCAACAAAATGAAAACCGTAAGCTTTTTTATCATTTTTTTCAACTTAATTTTATCAAAGCAAAAACCGAATAATTTATCATATCCATATAATTGGCATCCACCCCTTCGCTAATAATGGTTTTGCCCTTATTATCCTCAATTTGTTTTACCCTGAAAACCTTCATCAAGATCAGATCTGTTAACGAATTAATGCGCATATCCCTCCAGGCCTCGCCATAGTCATGGTTCTTATCTTCCATTAATTGTTTGGTCTTAGCAAGGTATTTTAAATAAAGGGCTGCTACTTCATCATAAGGCAAATCAACCCGTGTATCATTCGCCAGCTCAAGCTGTATAAGGGCAATGGCACAGTAATTAATAATACCAATGTACTCGCCCTTAATATCATCTTCCACTTTTTGTGTGCCTTTTTCTTCAATACTTTTTATACGCTGGGCCTTTATAAAGATCTGGTCGGTAAGGGAGGTGGGCCTTAAATTGCGCCAAGCTGTGCCATAGTCCTTCATCTTCTTTAAAAATATATCTTTGCATAGCGAAATTGCTAAGTCGTATTGTTGCGATGTGTTTTGCATAAATTAGGGTGACTAAAAATAACGAAATAAACTCAATTGAATATACTTGCAATGGTAAATCATTAACATTTATTAAGCCCTTGGTAATGGCTATTGTTAATATTACACCCGACAGCTTTTACGATGGTAATAAATACGATAATGTAAGCGATGTTTTGCGGGATGTGGAGGAAAAAATTAAACACGGGGCTGATATTATTGATATTGGGGCAGCGTCTTCGCGGCCCGGTGCCGCAGAAATAAGTGAAACCGACGAATGGCAGAGATTAGAAAATATACTGAGGGAAGTGCGTAAAAGATTTAACAAAGTTTTTATAAGTATTGATACGTACAGAAGCACGATTGCAAAAAAAAGTGCCGACCTTGGAGCTGATATCATTAACGATATAAGCGGAGGAAATTACGATGCGGAAATGTTTAAAACTGTATCGAACCTGCAGATCCCTTATATTTTAATGCATATTAAAGGTACACCGCAAACCATGCAGTCAGCACCTGAATACAGTAATGTGCTAAAAGAGGTGAAAACCGAATTACAAATGAAAACAAGCCTCTTAAAAAAACTTGGTTTTGAAAAAATAATTGTTGATCCCGGTTTTGGCTTTGGAAAAACAACCGAACATAATTTTACGCTCTTAAAAAATATAAACGAATTTGCATCGCTCGGTTTTCCTTTACTGGCGGGCATTTCGCGAAAAAGCATGATAAATAAAGTGATACAAACAAACCCCGTTACCGCTTTGAATGGCACAAGCATTTTAAATACCATAGCCTTGCTTAACGGCTGCAATATTTTACGTGTGCACGACGTTATAGAAGCAAAACAAGCCATTGACCTTGTAGAATATTATAAAAACAACTGATCTTTTATATGAAGAAATTTTTTGCATACCTTTTTCTGATCTCAATTAGCTTTTTCTTTTTTGGATTTAAGATCAATGCCCCTTACGCATACCAAATTGCCGTTTTAAAGTATAACGGCGGCGGCGATTGGTACGCCAATTTAGAAACGTCGGTTCCAAATCTTATTAAATTTTGTAACGACAATATAAAAACAAATATCAATCCCGAGCAAGGTATTGTTGATGCGGCAAGCTCTGAGTTGTTCAATTACCCTTTTATTCATATGACAGGGCACGGCAACGTTATTTTTTCGAATCAGGAGGCTGATAATTTAAGGAACTATTTAATGGGTGGCGGATTTTTACATGTGAGCGATAATTACGGCATGGATAAATTTATACGCACACAATTAAAAAAGGTTTTTCCCGAATTAGATCTGGTTGAATTGCCTTTTAACCATCCTATCTATCATCAAAAATTTGATTTTCCCAACGGTTTGCCAAAAGTGCATGAGCATGATAATGGTGCGCCAAAAGGATTTGGTTTAATTTACAAGGGCCGTTTGGTTTGTTTTTATGATTATGAATGCGATCTTGGTGATGGATGGGAAAGCGCTGAAGTGCACCACGACAGTGAAGAAACCAGAACAAAAGCTTTAAAAATGGGCGCGAATATTATTTCGTATGCGTTTACGGGGAATGATAAAAAGTAAACGACATGAAAAAATTAATTTATTTTTTTGTTTTAATTTTAACAGTTAACAAGTTGTTTTGCCACGATAGTCTAAAAATAGGGAATAAGTTTAAGCTCGGCGCTGAGTATTATGTAAGCAACGGTTTATTTTATGCTCATCATATTGGGGCGTGCTTAAACTTTAAAAAAAATAATTTTTCAATTGATGGAATTATAGCGCCTCGCGCAGGCGGCTCAAACGAACATGGCCTAAGTTTAAATTATGATTTCTATCCGAATTCAACCAAAAATAGAATTGATCTGTTTTTTTCCTTTTGTATTCTCAATTATAATACATCGCGCTCTTACGATCATAGCTACTACGCTACTAATTCACAAATTATTACAGACAGTTATGAAAACAGAACTCATGACATTTATAATTTACTGGGAATTGGGGTAAATACCCGAATAACTAATAATTTGAATTTTAAAATATCCGTCAATTCTTATTTGTTTTACGCTCACCAGGATGTTATTCTTGTGACACATCCGGATTTAAAAACAGAAAAATATTCCACTAAATTCCCTTTAAATCCTGTTGAACTATCATCCATCTTTACTGATAATCTTTTATTGAAAATTGGAGTAAACTATTTATTTTATTCAAAAAAATAATAAATGTTATTATTTATACTATAAATGAAACACATTATATTTTATCTACTTCTTTTTTCATGTTTAATTACCGATTGCCAAACCTTTATTTTATCCGGTAAAATTTCAGATCAGAATGAACCCCTTCCCTTTGCCACCATTTTAGTTAAGGGCACAACCAAAGGCACAAATAGTAATATTAACGGTTTATACACTTTAAAATTACCCGCGGGTACTTACGAAATAGTTTACCAGTATGTTGGCTACAGCAAAAAAACTGAAAAGATCGAGTTAACAGGCGATAAAACGCTTAACGTGAATTTATCGGCCGATGGGATCTCTTTAAAAGAAATAGAAATAAAAGCCGGAGAAGATCCCGCCTATCCCATTATGCGTAAAGCCATTAAAAAACGAAAATTTTATCTCAACCAAATTGACGCTTACACTTGCAAGGCATATATAAAAGGTTTGCAGAGAATTACGCATTTACCAAAAAATTTAGGAAAATTAATTAAACTTACCGGTGGTAATCCTTCTGATACCAACGATCTGAAAGGTGTTGTATATTTATCGGAAAGTGAAAGTAAATACCATTTCCGAAAAAAAGAGGAAGAAAAAGAAATAATGATCGGCAGCAAAGTAAGCGGCGATAATAAAGCCTTTAGCTTTAATCAGCTCAGCGATATGAAAATAAATTTTTACAACAATCTAATTGAATTGGGTAATTTAAGTCCGCGCCCAATTGTATCGCCCTTAAACGAAAACGCGTTTTTATTTTACCGTTATTTTTTATTAGGTAAAATTACCGGCGATGGCAAAACCATCAATAAAATTAAAGTCGTGCCTAAACGTAAGGGCGATCCATGTTTTAGCGGTATTATTTATATTCAGGATAGCACTTGGCGTATTACAAGTGTTGACATGCTCTTAACAAAAGATACAAAAATTGCCTTTGTTGACACCCTTGCCATAAAACAATTGCACGCGCCTGTTGTGGGCGATAGTATTTGGCTTCCCATAACACTTAATTTTGAATTTGGTTTTAAAGTTTTTGGCTTTAAGGGTAACGGTTATTTTAACGCCAATATAAAAGATTACGATCTTCATCCTGTTTTTGCAAAAAATTTTTTCAAGAACGAAGTTTTAAAAGTAGAAGAAGGCTCTAACAAAAAAGACAGCACCTATTGGCAAGCCAACAGAGCCGTACCATTAACAAAAGAAGAAGAAAACGATTACAGAGAAAAAGACAGCATTGCCAAAATAAGAGATACCGACAGATATAAAGACTCGGTAGATAAAAAAACAAACAAACTTGAATTCACCGAATTGTTTACGGGTTACACGTTTAATAATACCAAAAGGAGGATCAGCGTTTCATTGCCGGGAATAATTACCTATGGCGTGCAATACAACACTGTTGAAGGATTAAACCTGAGTTACAAATTCGGGATCACCAAAACTTATGAAGACTTTCGTTTTTTTACAATTAACGGAAGGTCACGCTACGGATTTTCCAATAAACTCTGGGGTGGAGAATTGGATGCCATGTATTATTATAACCCTATGAAATTTTCACGATTCGGAATTAAATTTAAATCGATCATAGAACAATATAATCAGCTCGACCCTATTTCGCCCTTGGTAAATTCGCTGTACACTTTATTGCTGAACCGAAATTACATGAAAGCGTTTAAAGAAACCGGCGTTGAGTTGAATTATTTTACCGAATTAAGCAATGGCGTTTATTTTAGCGGAGTAGTAAAATACGTAGAACGCGACGCTTTAAAAAATGCAAGCGATCTTTTATTGATAGATAATAAAGATCTTCTTTTTACCAGCAATGATCCAAGGCCCGATATTAATCACGATTCCCTGTTTACAACCAATAACGCGTTAACCGCCGAGGTTAGTTTTTCATTTAGGTTCAAACAAAAATACTACACCTTGCCTCAGCGAAAAATAATTACACGCAGCAAATACCCGCGCTTAAGTGTAATTTATAAAAAGGCTTTTCCGTATTTGAACACAACCGCTAATTACGATCTGGCAAGCGTGGTGCTTTCTGATAATGTAAGGCTTGGCTTGTTCGGTAATTTTGGATTTAAATTACGAGGCGGTGGCTTTTTAAATACACAAAAATTATTGTTCATGGACTTTAAATATTTTTTAGGAAATCAAACCATATTTAATACCAACGATTATTTAAGCAGTTTCAGGTTATTGCCTTATTATACTTTTAGCGCCGATCAATGGTACGCCGAGGCTCACGGTGAACATCATTTTAACGGATTCATCATTAATAAAATTCCGGTGATCCGAAAATTAAAAATTGGTGAAATTGTGGGAGCTCATTTTTTATCAAGTAATAAATTAAAATACTATTATGAAATTAATTTTGGAATTGAACGGATCTTTAAAGTGATACGTTTAGATTATGTATTGGGATTTGCTCCTGAAAACAAAATTAACTCGGGTTTTACCTTTGGCTTGAACCTAAGGCTGTAAAACAAACCACATAGAACACATAGAAAAAGGAACATTTGAGGTTTAAATTTAGCCGAAAGGTTTTATTTATAATTAATCGCCCAAACCTTCTTAAAATTCAACATTTTTCAATAATTTTAAAGTCTTATTTAAAATTATGCTGAGAACTCATACCTGTGGAGAATTAAGGATATCTGATGTAAACAAAACCGTTACACTTTGCGGTTGGATTCAAAAAACCCGTAAGCTTGGCGGCGCAACTTTTATTGATCTGCGTGATAGGTACGGCATTACACAATTAATTTTTTCGGATGACAATGCGAAAGGAAAAAATTTTAGCGAAGAAGCTTTTGGCCGTGAATCGGTTTTAAAAGTTTCGGGAATTGTTATTGAAAGAGAAAGTAAAAATAAAAATTTATCTACCGGAGAAATTGAAATCAAATTACAACATGTAGAAGTACTTAATACATCCATTACCCCGCCATTTACTATTGAAGATGAAACTGACGGAGGAGATGAATTAAGAATGAAATACCGTTACCTGGATCTGCGTCGCACTGTTGTAAGAAAAAACCTTGAGCTGCGCCACCGCATGGCCATTGAAACACGGAACTATTTAGACAAACAAAATTTTTTGGAGGTAGAAACGCCGGTGCTCATTAAATCTACACCCGAGGGTGCTCGCGATTTTGTAGTACCAAGCCGTATGAACAAAGATCAGTTTTACGCTTTACCTCAATCGCCGCAAACATTTAAACAATTATTAATGGTGAGCGGATTCGACAGATATTACCAAATTGTAAAATGTTTTCGGGACGAAGATCTGCGTGCCGACCGTCAACCGGAGTTTACACAGATAGATTGCGAAATGAGTTTTGTAGAACAGGAAGATATTTTACAAACTTTTGAAGGGCTTACAAAACATTTATTTAAAAGTGTAAAAGGAATTGACATTCCCGAAATACCGCGCATAAGTTTCGCCGAAGCCATGAAATATTACGGCAACGATAAACCCGATACCAGATTTGAGATGAAACTAGTCAGCCTCACCGCAGACCTCGTTAAAGGAAAAGGCTTTAAAGTTTTTGATGATGCAGAATTGGTTGTGGCCATTTGTGCTAAAGGCGCAGCAGAATATACACGTAAACAATTAGATGAGTTGACCGAATGGGTAAAACGTCCGCAAATAGGCGCTACAGGCCTTATTTATGCGCGACACAATGCCGATGGCACCATTAAATCAAGCGTAGATAAATTTTATAACGAAGCTGATCTGAAAAAATGGTCTGAGGCCTGCGGTTCTCAACCGGGTGATTTAATTTTAGTATTGGCAGGCACCGAAGAAAAAACACGCAAAGCCATGAGCGAATTACGTTTGGAAATGGGAAACCGTTTGGGTTTACGCGATAAAAATAAATTTTCTGCCTTATGGGTAATTGATTTTCCGTTATTGGAATGGAACGAAGGCGATCCCAACCTATTGGCATCATTGGCCGGAAGATGGCATGCAAAACATCATCCCTTTACCTCACCCAAACCCGAAGACTTTGAATTACTCAATACTGATCCCGGTGCTGTAAGGGCAAACGCTTACGACATTGTAATTAACGGCGTTGAAGTTGGGGGCGGAAGTATTCGTATTCATAATCGCGACCTGCAAGCCAAAATGTTTGAGGTGTTAGGTTTTACAAAAGAAGAAGCGCAAAAACAATTTGGTTTTTTAATGAACGCGTTTGAATTTGGCGCGCCTCCGCACGGCGGTATTGCTTTTGGTTTCGATCGTTTGTGTTCGTTATTTGGCGGTGCCGAAAGTATCCGCGATTTTATTGCTTTCCCAAAAAATAATTCAGGACGCGATGTAATGATCGATAGTCCAAGCGAAATAAGTGAAGAACAATTAAAAGAACTGCACATTCAAATACGCAACAGCAATTGATCATTTCAGGTTTTATAGCTTTTTTATTTATTGGATTAATTCTTGGATTGATTGGCGGCGGAGGCAGTATTCTTGGGGTGCCCGTTTTAGTTTATTTAATGTGTTACGGCGCCGATGAGGCAACAACCTATTCTTTATTCATTGTAGGCATTACCTCTTTAATCGGGGCATTCTCCTATTTAAAAAAGGGAGAAATAAGCGCCGAGGCTATTTTTCAATTTGCTATTGCCTCTATGCTCACCGTGTTTTGTATGCGTAAATTTATTATGCCCGCCATTCCGGTTAATCTTAGTTTCGAAGGATTTGCCATTTCTAAACACGCGATGATAATGGTTGTGTTCGGGATCCTAATTTTAATTTCTTCTTACAGCATGCTTAAAAAAAGAAAGCCTGTTAACAGAATAAGTCAGGTTAAGTTGGCCGAATTTTTTAGAACACCTTTAGGAATTCCTTTCATAATATTATTAGGAGTGGCTGTAGGGGCCATTACGGGCTTTGTTGGTGCGGGTGGCGGATTTATTATTGTACCTGTATTGATCTTTTTTTTACGGTTAAATTTTAAGAAAGCGATAGGCACTTCTTTGTGTATCATTGCAATTAATTCCCTCGTAGGTTTTACCGGAAACATTGGCACTCAAACCATTGATTGGTTCTTTCTATTAATGATCTCCGGCATTTGCGTTGCAGGAATATTAATTGGGAGTTTATTATCCGATAAGATCTCTTCTAAAAAATTAAGGCCGGCTTTTGGCTGGTTTACCCTTGTGGTAGGTGTTTTTGTTTTGGTAAAAGAACTGGGGTTCAAATAACAGTTTCGCACCGCGGCAGCGATAAATTCTTTTATACCATTACCTCATATAAAATAGGCTGAATATGCGCATTTATTTTTTATCAAGACGATGATAAAAACCATTTGCATAGCCCAAGCTATGCAAATGGTTTTTGAAGATGTATTGATGAAAAAGAAACAGTAGATTGGACTATTTTATATGTGCTAATGGTATTAATCAAACCTTAATTCCAATCAGCGTTACATCATCGGTTTGTTCAAGATCTTTTTTCCATTTCTTAAATGCTTCCTCATAATTTTTCCCCTGCACTTGCATGGTTTTTTCATAATTATCAAGCAATAGCGTTCTGAAATTAGCGAAGCCCATTTTTTTTGATCTTTCTCCTCCAAACTGATCATGAAACCCATCACTTAACAAATAAAATGAAGTACCTTTAATTAAAGGAATGGAATGCACAACAAACGGTTTCTTAACATCACTTTTTCCAATAGATTGCTTATCGGGTTTTATCTCCATCAATTTACCCTTTTCAAAATACATTAATCTGTTATTTGCCCCCGACCAATTAACCGTCATTTTATCGTGATCAATGAGAAGTAAGGAAATATCCATCCCATCGTTAATGTGTTTATTGTTTTTACTGAATGTTTCGTTCACCAAAATATTCACCTTATCTAAAACCTCATTTGGTGCCAGCAGGTTAAATTCGTTTACAACCCTGTTTAACGCATTAATACAAACCACGCTTACCATGGCCCCCGGCACACCATGGCCTGTACAATCTGCCACCGCGATCAATATTTTTTGTTTGCCGTTAACTGTAAAATTGTGCCACCAATAAAAATCGCCGGCTACAATATCTTTTGGTAAATACGTAACAAATGATTCCGGAAAAAGGATGGAAAGTTCTGCGGCATTTGGCATCAGAGCATCTTGCACATTTTTGGCGTAATTTATACTTTCGGTAATTTCTTTGTTCTTTTCATCTACCATCTTTTTTTGAAATTCAATTTCGGCTTTTTGTTTTTGTGATAGTTTAAAACGGCGATAAAATAAAAAGGCAAAAGCGCTAACAATAACTAAAACTAAAATAACCAGATAAGATTCGCGTTTTTTTTGGACTAACTTTACATCGCGCACTTTAATTTGAATTTGATTTTGTAAACTATCATTCACCGATTTTTTTCTTAATTCATTTCGGGTTTCTTTAATACCTATTTCAGACGCTTTTCCAATACTATCAAGATACGTTTCTGTTTTATTGGCCAGTTTTAAATATCGCATTGCCTCACTATAGTTTTTCAATCTCTCGTTTATTTCCGACAGCTCCAAATAATTTTGCTTCATATTATCGCAAACGGGATCTTTATCGTATAATTTCTCAGCTTTAATAAACATGTCAAGCGCTTCTTTCGGCTTTTTCTTTTCAATAAATGTTGCGTACGCTTTATACCCATCGGCCTTATCGTTAAGGGTGCCATATTTTAATTTTATACCTAAAGCAGTTAACCCATACTTTTCGGCATTTTCAACATCGCCTTTATAAAAGTATGTATCAGCAATATTATTGAGTATATACGCGCGGGTAATAGTATCTTTTTCGGGCGATATTTTATAATATTCAAGCGCCTTAAAAAAACAATTTTGGGCAAGGTCTAGGTTTCCACTCACTCCGTACATGCTTCCCAGATTGAGATACACATTTACCGCTCTGAAATAATTTTCGGGCCGTTTAAAATTCTCCTTATTTAATTCAAGGGCTTTTAACGAATATTCCAACGCCTTTTTAGGCTGATTTAAGTAATAATACAGATTACCCATATTTGTGTACACATTTAGAACTCCTTTTTGATTGTTTGTTTTTTCGAAATGCTGAAGTGCTTTGTTAAGGTAATTGTAAGCGTCGGAATAAAGACCCAGGTTCAAGTACCAAAGGCCTTGGTAATTTATGCACATTCCCTCAAGATATATATCTCCGTTTTCTTTTGCCTTTTGGTTTACCTTTAAAAGAAAAACCTTATAAAGATATTTTGATACTTTTTCAAGACTGTCGGAAGCATGTACAAAGTATTTAATTTGGGGATCTTTAACCACCGCCGCGTTCACCACTTTTTCCAACGCTGCCGAATCTGTTTGCGCCAATGATGATGAGCAAATTAAAAAAGTACATATCAGATAAAAAATTCTTTGCATTAAATATCTTTCATCTGTAAGAACATTTCGTTAAATCTTTTTCTTGTGTTCTCAATAAATTCTGGCGAGATCTTTTTTTTCAGATCCTCAACGCTTTTTACATCTGAGGTCAAAAATTTAAATGTCTGCTCCATCATGCCCGCCTCAAACTTAACCATGTATTTATCATTCATCTGAAAAATACTGATCGTGATACTCGGGTGCGGAATACTATCTATTATCCTCATCCTTTTTTAATGCTTTTTTAAAATTGAGCAGGTTTTGCATAACACCCCAGGGGCTCATATTCCGATCACCATCTTCATGGATGCGGCTTTGAATGGCGTGTGCCAATAAAACAAAATGCATTTTGCCCGAGCGGCGAAGTGCATCTTCGGCATTTTGATCACCATTAATAATATTTGCTGCAGCCGCCCAATCGTAAGCTTTTGAATCCATTAAAAATTTAAATGCTTTCTGATCTTCCCAAATAGCATTTACAAACGCGGCCAGCTCCAAATGTTTGTTTTCCATTAAATATTTAAAAGCTATTTTATCGTCGCGCACGGCATCCAAAACCGCTATAAGTTCTTTGTATCCGTTATTCATTAACCAGTTAAAGCCAATGGTGTCTTTTAAACAATGCCTTGTGAGCTGATCGATGGCGTGGGTTGAATAAAATTTCATATCCAAAAATTTGTATAGTTAAAGGTACCGAAAAGAAAGGAATTTTTTAAATAAGGTGATAAATTATTTAAAGGGCTAAAATTTAATCACCGCGAACATTTAAATCTTGGTCACTAAGGCAAAATTACCTTCAATCTTAAATTTCCAGCCCTCCTCAAAGATCCTTGGCAAAAAGCGTTTATATAAAAGCATCCGCGCGTTCTCGGCACTTTCATCCTCGCCATCGCGGCCAACTGCGTTAAATTCGTAGATGCTTACTTTTGGATGTTCTTTCATATAATTTTTTATGATCTGAACAATTGTATTCATTACCTGGTACACTTCGCCTCTGTTGGTAGTTACATATTCTTCGCCTTCAAACTCATCATTTACAACACCAAATACAATATTGGCATGTAAAATATTATCCTGCAACCGCCCGAATCTTACCTCGTACCTTAACCCGCTTTGCGTATTAAAATAGTAAACTCCCGCACTTGGAATGTTGGGAAACTCTATGGATAATATATTCTTGTAAGGTTCCGCCACTAGTTAACTAAGCTCTAATGTCATTTTTTTTTTGAACCTGTCTGCAGGTACCAATTCTTTTCCACCGCCACTATAATCGTAAAAACCTTTTCCCGATTTAACACCTAAGTGCCCCGCGGTTACCATATTAACTAATAACGGACAAGGTGCATATTTTGGATTTCCGAAACCGTCTTGTAACACACGAAGGATATTAAGGCAAACATCTAATCCAATAAAATCGGCTAATTGCAATGGACCCATTGGATGCGCCATTCCTAATTTCATAACAGTATCAATTTCTTCAACACCGGCTACACCTTCGTACAAGGTAATAATAGCTTCGTTGATCATTGGCATTAAAATTTTATTTGCCACAAAGCCGGGATAATCGTTTACCTCAACCGGTATTTTATTTAAATTTTTTGAAGTCTCCATCACCAATTCGCATACTTCGTTAGAAGTATTGTACCCGCGAATGACCTCGATCAATTTCATTACCGGAACAGGATTCATAAAATGCATGCCTATTACTTTATCGGCGCGTTTTGTTACTGCTGCAATTTGGGTAATTGAAATAGAAGAAGTGTTACTCGCTAAAATTGTATTTGGCGAACAGATCTCATCTAATTGTTTAAATATTTTTAATTTTATATCAATGTTCTCGCTTGCGGCTTCAACAACGAGGTCGGCATTTGCAGCGCCCTTTGCCATATCGGTTAAAGTGGTTATGTTGTTTAAAGTAATTGCTTTTGCTTCTTCGGTAATGGTTCCTTTTTGCACCTGCCTGTCTAAATTTTTAGTAATTGTGGCAATTGCTTTTTGTAAAGCGGCTTCGTTTATATCAACAAGGTTAACGTTATAACCAAATTGCGCGAAGGTATGGGCAATTCCGTTTCCCATTGTACCACTGCCGATAACTGTAATATTTTTCATCTTTTATTTTTATTTATTTTTAGAAAAGCAATTTAAAAATCAACCCTAAAGGCCTTGGCTTATTTTTAAAATTTGAAAGAATAAAGCTAACTGAGAATTTTGGTTTAACCAAGGAAAATTTTAAACAAAAAAGCCCCGAATTTCTTCAGGGCTTTTTGCAGTAGTAGTGTTTGTTTATTAATTGCTTATGCTGATCTTTTTTTCAAGTTCTTCAATATAAGCCTTAAAGCGTTTGTCGGTATCCATTAAATTATTTACCGTGCGGCAAGCATGTAAAACGGTTGCGTGGTCTTTACCACCACAATGCATACCAATAGTAGCTAAACTTGATTTAGTCATATTTTTGGCGAAGTACATGGCTATTTGACGAGCCTGAACCACCTCGCGTTTACGGGTTTTTGATTTCATTGTATCAATGGCAAGGTCAAAATAATCGCAAACCACTTTTTGTATGTAATCAATAGAAACCTCACGTGCGGTACTCTTAACAAACTTATCGATCATGGCCTTGGCCAATTCTAAAGTGATGATCTTTTTGTTTAAGCTGGATTGAGCTAATAATGAAATTAAAGCACCTTCCAACTCACGCACATTTGAGGTAATGCTATACGCTAAATATTCGATAACCTCTTTTGGTAATTGAATTCCTTCGTTATAAACCTTTTTTTCTAAAATGCCAATACGTGTTTCTAAGCCCGGAGCTTGCAAATCGGCGCTAAGGCCCCATTTGAAACGGGATAATAAACGCTGTTCAATACCTTGTATATCAACCGGTGGACGATCAGCAGTTAAGATAATCTGTTTGCCTAATTGATGTAAGTGGTTAAAAATATGGAAGAAAATATCTTGCGTTTTTTCTTTGCCGGCAAAGTACTGAACGTCGTCAATGATCAATACGTCTATCATTTGGTAGAAGTGGATAAAGTCGTTTTGATTATTGTTTTTTATTGATTCAATAAACTGGGTAATGAATTTTTCTGACTGAACGTATAATACTGTTTTGTTAGGGTAATTCTTTTTAACCTCAATACCGATGGCTTGGGCTAAGTGGGTTTTACCAAGGCCAACGCCTCCATATAATAATAATGGGTTAAACGCGTTTCCGCCCGGCTTTTGTGCTACTGCAAAACCTGCACTGCGAGCTAAACGGTTACAATCGCCTTCAACAAAATTATCGAAACTGTAGTTTGGATTTAATTGCGATTCAACCTGAACCTTTTTTAAACCAGGAATAACAAAAGGATTTTTTATAGAGCTCCCAACTTCGATCGGCATTGAAACCGAAGGGTTCTTTAAATTAGTATTGATGTTTGGTAATTTGAAAGTAATAGGTGTTTCAGTTTTACCCGAAGCATTGTCCATTATAATATTGTACTCTAAACGGCCTTCTGCACCTAATTCTTTTTTAATTACTTTTTTAATTAATGTAATATAATGCTCTTCTAACCACTCATAAAAAAACTGCGACGGAACCTGAATCGTTAAAACACTGTTGTTTATTTTAATGGCTTTGATCGGATCAAACCATGTTTTAAAATTTTGTGGGCTAACATTGTCTTTTACAATTTCCAGGCATCCATTCCATACTTGCTCTGCAGTCTTTTCCTTCATCATAATTAAAAAAAGTTTATAATATTTTCGGTTATTTAATAGTTAACATGAACTTGTTTGTAAATATAACTTGATTATTTGTGTTTGCAACATATTTCGCCAAAAAAAAAATTAAAAATATTTTTCGAATATATTTGGAAGTTTGGAAAACTTTTATTTCCCCTATATAACCTTATGATTGGCACTATTTTTCAAAATAATTTTATTATGCGGAGATAATAAAATTTCAATTTTGCCGAGCCATATACCCGCCCAACCCACTTGCGTGATCGTTACAGGCTCCCCGGCCATGTTCTTTGTAATATCAGGATTATCAAGGAATGTATGCGTATGCCCTCCAATTATAAGGTCGATGTTTTTTGTTTGCGCAGCCAAGATCACATCCGACACTTTTTTATTTTCGTACTTATATCCGAGGTGCGAAAGACAAATTATATAATCGCATTTTTCATCCACTTTTAAAATCGCCGCCCATTTATTTGCTTCCGTTATCGGATCTTTATAAACCACTCCGCTCACATATTTTTTGTCCACCAAATTTTCTAGATCTATCCCAACTCCAAAAACTCCTATTTTAATTTTTCCGCGCTTATAGATCTTATACGGAAATACCTTTTTGTTTTCGAATAAGGCCGTATCCTTAAGATCGTAATTACAATTAATAAAATCGAACGCGGCATGGGGCATTTGTTTTACAATATTTTCGCAACCAAGGTCAAAATCATGGTTACCAAATGTTACGGCATCGTATTTCATCATACTCATTAACTTATATTCCACCTCGCCGAAAAAATAATTAAAATAGGGCGTTCCCTGAAATATGTCGCCAGCATCCAATAGTAAAACATGTTCCTCCTCTGCCCTTATTTTTTCAATTAAAGTCGCCCGTTTTGCGAAACCACCCTCACCGGGAAATCTTGCATCATTATCCGGAAACGGTTCTATGCGGCTATGCTGATCGTTGGTATATAATATAGTCAGTTTTGTAAAACCTTCTTTTATAAGGCCTCTTTTATTGGCATTAGCATTCATACCATATAATACAGCCGCGGTGCCTAATGTGTATTTTATAAACTCTCGTCTATTTTGAAATTTCAAATCTTCCATCAGTATAAGGTGTGATCTGTTTTTTATTTTCGGTTAAATAATTGCAGTACTTTATTATAGCATCCCTTATTTTTAAGTTACTAGTTTTTAAACTCGCCGGCTCCTTTAAAAAACCAATATTATCGCCCCCATTACTAAGGTAATCGCTCGTAAAAACAACATAATTTTTTTTCTCGTCAACGGTAACACCATTTATTAATATAGAAATTACTTTTCTATTCTCCATTTTTACTTTCATACCCGCGAATGGATGTTTCTTTTCCAAAAACGCGGGTAAATGTTCCAACAGCTTTTGACCCGAAACATTCAGCATTACCAATTCATTTTCAAACGGCATCAGTTCAAAAATGGTGGACACTTTTATTTCTCCTTTTGGTAAATTTATTCTTAAGCCTCCGCGGTTAAGGATGATGAGATCGGGATCAGTTTTAAATTCTAACTTTCCGGCGTATATTAAAGCGTCGCACACAAAATTACCTAAAGTTGTTTCGGCCCCTTCCTTTGTCAATTCATCTGCTGCAAGGGCAATTACTTTTCCGGTTTCGGTAATTACTTTTAATTTGAATCTTGTTATTGAATCGGAAACAGCGCTTTTATCCGAACTTTCCTTAAGAGAATAATGTTTATACTCTTCTTTTTGCTTATAATAATGTTTACCGCAAGTGCTTAAAAAAAACTGCAGAATAATTAGTATGCCAAGCCTTAAAATCATGAAATAAAATTACATTTGTTTTGTGAAAGTTTCGGGGCTCCCAAAATACTTCACATAATCCGTAGAGATCAATGTTAAAAATTCGGCAATTGAAATCATATGGGATAAAGCCTAAATTTATTAAAAAGTTATGATAAGATCTGAAATAAAAATACGTGTGCGCTACGGCGAAACCGATCAAATGGGTTATGCTTATTATGGCGTTTATGCGCAATATTACGAGGTTGGCCGTGTAGAAGCTATACGCTTATTAGGCTTTAGTTATAAAGAAGTTGAAGCGCGAGGCATTTTGTTGCCGGTGGTAGATTTTACCATTAATTATAAAAAACCCGCATTTTACGATGACGAAGTAACAATTGTAACTTCCATAAAACAAATGCCTGAGGGCGTTAAATTACCCTTTGAATACGAGTGTTTTAATGCCGCCGGAGAATTATTGAATTCGGGAAAAGTTACACTTGTATTCGTTCAAAAATCCAACAATAAGATCACAGCAATTCCCGATTGGTTTTACAACGCTTTGAAACCATATTTTAGTTAGAAGCCATCTCAAAAATATCTATTGCGCTTTTCCTTCGTCTTTTTCGCTTAAACTTCGTTGCCTTTTCGTCAAGAGGTCGCTGAGCTATTCACTTCAAAACGCGCCTCGTTAAAGCAAAAAATACTCGAAAAAAACCCTAAAACATACTTTTAAGATGGCTTCAAATAGATGGCTATTTTTTAGTACATTCGTCCGTTCATTTCTTTTAAACACATTTAAATGGTGTCCGCAAAAAAAATACAAATGGTCGACCTTAAAGGTCAGTACGAAAAAATTAAAACCGAGGTTGATGAAGGGATACAGAATGTAATAAATTCAACCGCCTTTATTAACGGCCCTTCGGTAAAAGAATTTCAGGCAAGTTTTGAAAAATATTTAAATGCTAAACACGTTATACCTTGCGCAAACGGAACAGATGCCCTGCAAATTGCCATGATGGCACTTGGTTTAAAAGCGGGCGACGAAGTAATTACGGCCAGTTTTACCTATGTGGCAACGGCAGAAGTAATAGGGCTTTTGGGCCTAACACCGGTTTTAGTTGATGTTTATCCCGATACATTTGATATTGATATAGAAGCAATAGAACGCAATATTACACCAAAAACAAAAGCCATTGTACCTGTTCATTTATTCGGGCAATGCGCCGATATGGAAAGAATAATGGCCCTTGCCAAAAAACATAATTTGTTTGTGATTGAAGATGTTGCACAAGCAATTGGAGCTGATTATACATTTAAAGACGGCACTGTTAAAAAAGCAGGCACTATTGGGCATGTAGGTTGCACTTCGTTTTTTCCAAGTAAAAATTTAGGTTGTTACGGCGATGGTGGCGCTATTTATACCAACGATGATAATTTAGCAACGCAATTAAAAATGATCGCGCATCACGGACAAAGTGTGCAATATGTTCACGATGTATTGGGTGTTAATTCGCGTTTGGATACGATACAAGCAGTAGTGTTAAATGCAAAGTTAAAACATTTGGACGAATACGCGGCGGCGAGAAATAAAGTTGCAGATCATTATGATAAGGCCTTTGCAAATAACCCAAAATTAAAAACGCCGGTGCGGGCAAAATTCTCGAACCATGTTTTTCATCAGTACACTTTACAATTGGTAAATGTTGACCGTGCAAAGTTGCGCGAACAGCTTGCCGAACGCGGTATTCCGGCAATGATCTATTACCCCATTCCTTTACACATGCAAAAAGCATACACAAGCGATCGATACAAACAAGGCGATTTTCCGGTAACCGAAAAACTTTGTGCAAGTGTTTTATCGCTGCCTATGCATACGGAGTTGGATGAAGAAACTTTGTCGTTTATAACAAAAACTGTTTTAGAACTTATATAATTCTACAAATCTATAAATCAAAAATTCTAAAATTATATAAATGAAAATAACCGTAATAGGAACCGGATACGTTGGATTAGTTACAGGAACATGCTTTGCTGAAGTTGGCGTTAATGCCACTTGTGTTGATATTGATACAAAAAAAATTGACAATCTTAAAAAAGGAATTCTGCCCATTTACGAACCGGGACTTGAAGAAATGGTTTTAAGAAATGTGCAAAAAGACCGTTTACATTTTTCTACTTCACTTCCTGAAAATATTGTTGATACCGATGTGGCCTTTATTGCAGTAGGCACTCCGCCTGACGAGGACGGTTCGGCCGATTTAAAATATGTTTTGGCGGTGGCTTCATCTATTGGTCAACATATGAAAAAGCCTTTGGTAATTGTTACAAAATCTACGGTACCTGTAACTACTGCCGAAAAAGTGCGCAAGGCCGTGCAAACGGAATTAGATAAACGCGGTGAAAAAATTGAATATTATATTTCTTCTAATCCCGAATTTTTAAAAGAGGGCGCGGCCATTGATGACTTTATGAAACCCGACCGAATTGTTGTTGGCATTGATCATCCGGTTGCCGAAGAAATAATGCGTAAGCTATACAAACCTTTTTTGATGAACGGGCATCCCATAATTTTTATGGATATTCCGAGTGCGGAAATGACCAAGTACGCCGCCAACTCCATGCTTGCAACCAAGATCAGTTTTATGAACGACATAGCAAACCTTTGCGAAATAATGGGGGCCGATGTTAACATGGTGCGCAAAGGCATTGGCAGCGACGGGAGAATTGGCAATAAATTTATTTACCCCGGTGTAGGATATGGCGGCAGTTGTTTTCCTAAAGACGTGAAAGCTTTGATAAAAACAGCGAAAGAAAAAAATTACAACATGCGTATTTTAAACGCGGTTGAAGAGGTGAACGAAAGCCAGAAAGAAGTTTTATTTAATAAAGTGCGCACTCACTTTAATAACGATCTGAAAGGAAAAACATTTGCGTTGTGGGGTTTATCATTTAAACCAAAAACGGATGATATGCGTGAGGCACCAAGTTTAGTTATAATTGAAAAATTATTAAAGGCCGGAGCAAGCGTGGTAGCCTACGATCCCGTAGCACAGCACGAAGCAGAGCGCATTTTAGGCGATACCATTTCTTATTCAAAAGATATGTACAGCACATTGAATAAAGCAGACGCCTTATTAATTGTAACCGAGTGGCCCGAGTTTAGGTCTCCCGATTTTGAAGAGCTTGCAAAACGTTTAAACAACAAGGTTATTTTTGACGGCAGAAATATTTTTGAAGCAGGAGATATTAAAAAACAAGGTTTTAATTATTATTGTATTGGGGTAAAAACGAAATAGTTTATGGATAAAGTAGTAAAAAAATATAAACTTAACGAAGAGCCAAACGATCTGGATTTTTGGCTCACTAAAAATTACACCGAACGTATCCAAGCTTTAGAGAAGCTTAGGGAACATTATATTCAATTTTTTTTAAATGGACATAAGTCAGGATTTCAAAGAGTTTATAGAGTTATTAAATAAGCACAAGGTAGAATATCTTGTTGTTGGAGGCTATGCAGTTGCGATGTATGGCTATCCACGATATACCGGAGATATTGATTTCTGGGTTAAGCCAAATCAGCAAAACGCTAAAAATTTAATTCTGGCATTAATAGATTTTGGATTTGGAGGTTATGACATTTCAGAAAATGATTTTAATGAACCGGATAAAGTTGTTCAATTAGGATATCCTCCAAACAGAATTGATCTAATTACAGGAGTTACAGGTTTAAATTTTGAAGAATGCCTCGCGAATAAAAAAATTGTAGAAATTGATTCAATCCCCGTTAATTTTATTAGTCTTTTTCATCTTAGGTTAAATAAAAAAGCTACAGGAAGGGATAAAGATAAGACAGACCTGAATAATTTACCCGAAAAATAACTTATGGTTTCATCTATAAATCAAAAATTCTAAAATTCTACAAATATGAAAAGAGTATTAATAACAGGGGCGGCAGGATTTTTAGGCTCGCATTTATGCGATCGATTTATTAAGGAGGGATACAGTGTGGTGGCCATGGATAATTTAATTACCGGTGATCTTAAAAACATTGAGCATCTTTTTAAATTAAAGGATTTTGAATTTTATCATCACGATGTTTCTAAATTCATTCATGTTCCGGGGCAATTAGATTATATACTGCATTTTGCTTCACCTGCTTCACCGATTGATTATTTAAAAATTCCCATTCAAACATTAAAAGTTTCTTCTTTGGGAACGCACAATGTTTTGGGTTTGGCAAAAGTAAAAGGCGCAAGAGTTTTAGTGGCCTCTACCAGCGAAGTTTATGGCGACCCGCACGTGCACCCGCAAACCGAAGAGTATTGGGGAAATGTAAATCCTGTTGGCCCTCGGGGCTGTTACGATGAAGCAAAACGTTTTATGGAGGCCTTAACAATGGCTTACCATAACGCGCATGGATTAGAAACCAGAATAGTACGCATATTTAATACTTACGGCCCTAGAATGCGTTTAAACGACGGGCGCGTGTTACCCGCTTTTATTGGGCAGGCTTTACGCGGCGAAGACCTTACCATGTTCGGCGATGGAAGCCAAACCCGCAGTTTTTGTTATGTTGACGATCTGGTGGAAGGTATTTACAGATTATTATTAAGCGATTATTCTTTGCCTGTAAATATTGGCAACCCAAGCGAAATAACTATAAAAGAATTTGGTGAAGAAATTTTAAAATTAACCGGTGCCAAACAAAAATTAATTTCACTGCCTTTACCCAAGGACGATCCAAAACAAAGACAACCAGATATTACTAAAGCTAAAGAACTGCTTGGCTGGGAGCCAAAAGTATCAAGGGCCGAGGGCTTAAAAATTACTTACGCGTATTTTAAATCGTTGAGTAAAGAAGATCTTACTAAAGTAGAACACCGTAAATTTAACTAATGGAAGTAATTAAAGCAGATACCTTATTAACGAATCTTTATTATTTTCCAACCCTGCAATTTCTTTATCTTGAACTTAAACCAAATGTAGATTTCACTTTAAGCAACGTTATTAAAGAACATCAAGCCATTAACGAAATAAAAAAGGATGCGAATGTGCGCTTGCTTGTAAATATAAAAAAAGTACAATACGAACATTTTCCAAAAGAGTCGTTGCAATATTTTTCGGATAATCAATACTCGAAATATCAGATCAAAAAAGGCATCTTAATAAAAGGCCTGGGTCAGAAAATGCTTGGAAATTTTTATTTAAAATTCTTTAAGCCCAATGTTAATACGCGAATGTTCTCTGAAATTGAAACTGCTCTTGATTGGTTTGAAATAATAGAAAAGTCGGCTATCCTGAAAGAATTAAAAGAGCAGATTATCGCTTAACAAAACGGTCATCCGATAAACTCAATAAAAAATTCTCCAGATCTTTTTTATCTCCTTCGGTTAAGCCCAAAGGTTTACTTAATAAAGTATCGCGATTAACGCCGTTGCCAACAAATTTATCGGGCATATCGTAGTAATCAATCACCTCACGCAAAGTATTGTGCATGCCGTTGTGCATGTATGGCGCTGTTTGCGCTATGTTTCTTAAACCCGGAATTTTAAATCGTCCAAGATCCTTTGCTTTATTACTGATCAAAAATCGCCCTTTATCATTCAGCTCTTTACCGTTATAAAGACCAATATTTTTATAGTCATCGTTCCCTGTAAAATCAACGCCAAAGTGGCAATCAAAACATTTTCCTTTCGTGTTAAAAATACGCAACCCCCGCTTTGCACTTTCCGAAAACAACGTTGTATCTTCTCCGCTCATGTATTTATCAAACGGACTTTTATTGGTTTCAAGCGTTCGTTCATACGCAACAATTGCGCTTGCTATTAATACTTTTGAAGGATCTTTGCCATAAACGTTTAAAAAAGCTGTTCGGTAAATTTCATTTTTCAATAAACGCTGCACCAATATAGTGCCAGGCAGATCCATTTCCACCACATTCTCAATCGGTGCAAGGGCCTGCTCCTCCAATGTTTCAGAGCGTCCATCCCAAAAATATACGTTGCGGTTTGTTTGGTTCATAACAGAGGGTGTATTTCTGTTACCGGTTTTACCGTAAACACCTTTACTTAAAGCCACATTATCGGAAAAGGCAAATTCGGGTTTATGGCAGCTTGCGCAGCTAATAGTACTATCGCGCGATAAAATAACATCAAAAAATAAAGCTTTACCTAATTGCTGTTCAGTTGCAATTAATTTTTCACTCTCCTTTTTAAAACAGCCGGTTAAAAACGACAAAATTAATATAACACAAACAAGTTTATATCTTAAGCAAAGTAGGTTTGCATTCATGAAAAAAATAAATACTTTTATAAGATGCAAAAGTAACTATTTTGTGGTTACAGCATTATACCCTTTTTAAATGACCGAAACTGAATCAGAGCAAAAACCACTTCCATTTAATAATCTGTTTTTAAATTCGGGAGCAGTAAATGGTTTAAATAAAGGGTGGATGTATATTGCCGGAATTGCCGCTACTTTTTTCGGTTATCTTATTTGTCAGCTTCTAATTTCTTTTCCCTTGGTTAATTCGGCTCTTGCCCATGGGGTTACCTTTGCCGAACTTCAAAAAGATCCTGAAACCCTTTTTAATCCGGATAAAGTGGGCATCGATAAAAATATTTTACTGATCATGCTCCTTTCCATGTTTGTTTTCGCTTTGTTCGGCTTGTACCTCGTTGTAAAAAAAATTCATCACAAACCCTTTCTTTCAATCATTACCGCTTACAGTAAACTACGGTACAAACGTTTCTTTTTTGCATTTGCTATTTGGGGTACATTTGTGATCTCATCTGTTGTGGTTTCTTATTTACTTTTTCCGCAGGATGCAACTATTCAGTTTAAACCCACGAATTTTTTCGTCCTGCTTGCTGTATCGGTTTTGCTAATGCCTATTCAAACAAGCACCGAAGAAATAATTATGCGTGGCTATTTAATGCAAGGCCTCTCACAGGTTTTTAAAAATGGCATTGTTCCTTTAATTATTACCTCTCTGCTTTTCGGATTACTGCACATGAGTAATCCCGAAGCAAAAACATACGGCTGGCTTATTATGTTGCCTTATTATTGTTGTTTTGGCGCATTTTTAGGACTGCTCACACTGTTGGATGAAGGGCTGGAACTGGCTCTTGGCATACATCTCGCTAATAATTTATTTTCATCTTTGCTCGTTACTTCACCAAACGGCGTTTTAAAGACCGATGCTATTTTTTTAGTGAATGTTGAAAATCCGGGATCTGAATTTGTTCTTTGGCTTGTAATGGCAGCAATAACTTTTACAATTTTTTGGCTTAAATATCGCTGGAAAAACTTTAATTTAATACTTAAATAAAACGTTGACAATTATGCGTTCAACCCTCTTTTTAATTCTTTCTTTTTTTTCGATTTCAGTAATTGCAGATGAAAATTACCGGTATTTTATAAATCTTGTAAAAGTTGAAAACGATAAAGTTGCCGTAAAATTGATTCCACCTGACCTTACCCAAAACGAAATAGATTTCTGCTTTCCTGCAATGGTACCCGGCACTTACGAGATCTATAATTTCGGGAGGTACATTAGCAATTTTACCGTGAAAGGGAAGAACGGTGAAAAAATAAACGTTGTAAAAAAGGATGATAATACTTTTAGGATCTCTCCGGCAAACAAAATTTCTGAGATCAGCTATGATGTTGATGATACCTGGGATAAAAAAGACGATGCTGAAAATAAAGAAAAAGTAATTTTTGAACCCGGAGGAACAGGTATTGAGGCCGATAAATTTTTTGGCATTAACACACATGGCTTTTTTGGATACATAAAAGGCCTTACCAACCGCAATTTTATTTTGGAGTTTGAAAAACCAAAAAACTTTTATCCCGCAACCGGTTTATCAAATATCAAAACCGGTTCAACCAAAGATGTTATTTCGGTTTTTGATTATCATGACCTGGTGGATTCGCCCATTTTGTACCAACTGCCTGATACTACTACCATTTTGGTTGGAAATACAAAAGTTTTAGTATCGTGTTACTCGCCCAATAAAAAAGTAACTTCTGGTTTTATTGCCCGTACATTAATTGAATTACTTGGGGCGCAAAGCGAATATCTCGGTGGTAAATTGCCGGTTGATAAATACGCGTTTCTGTTTTATTTCGCGCCAAAGCCAACCCGTTCCGGTGCCAACGGTGCGCTTGAGCATTCGTATTCTTCCTTTTATGTAATGCCCGAAATAGACAGCACCTATATTAAACAGGAACTGCGAGATGTTGCCGCTCACGAATTTTTTCACATTGTTACACCTTTAAACATTCATTCAAAAGAGATCGGTGATTTTGATTTTAATAATCCTTTAATGAGCGAGCACCTTTGGCTATACGAAGGCATGACGGAATACGCAGCCCATCACGCCCAAGCCAAAGGTGGCATAACAACTGTTGATGTTTTGCTTGGCAACATGATGCAGAAATACGATAACAGCTTAAATAGTTTTAACGATACCATGAGTTTTACAGGGATGAGCAAAAATGTTTTACTCGATAAAATTCATCCGCAATACAACAATGTGTATGAAAAAGGAGCGGTAATTGGTATGTGCCTCGATATTTTATTGCGTGACCTGAGCGATGGAAAATACGGAACGCAAAATTTAATGAAAGACCTTGCAAGTAAATACGGAAAAAATAAATCCTTTAATGATGCTGATCTGTTCAACGATATTGAAAAATTTACCTATCCCGAAATTGGCTCTTTTTTAAGGAATCATGTTGGAGGCCATAAGCCATTACCAATAAAGGAAGTGTTAAACAAAATTGGAATTGATTTCGCTAAGGAAAGTGTGAGCTACGAGTTTTCTTTCGGTACACCCGATCTTGATTACAAAGAAGAAACCCATAGGCTGGTAGTAATGAGCATTAAGGACCTGGATGAATTTGGAAAAGACCTGGGTTTTAAAGTGGGCGATGAACTCAGTAAATTAAACGGTAAAGAACTTACCGTTGAAAAAGTAAAACAGGTTATTGCCGATTATTATGATACCATTAAAGAAGGCGATGTAATAACCATTGAGGTTTACAGGCCAAAAGGAAAAAAAGGAAAATTCAAACTAAAAACACTCAGTGCCAAAGCCCGCAAAATAAAAATAGTTGAATACAACAAAATTTCGCTTAGTAAAGATATAACCGATAAACAAAAACAAATTTTAAGAAGTTGGGTGGGACTTTAGAGTAGTGAGAATTGAGTATTGGGTATTGAGACAAGAGAAAGGAAGCAAGAGGCAGGACTGAAAGGCTGCAAGAGGAGAAAAGTAGACAGTTGGCAGGAGGCGCTAGCAGGACGCAATTAAAGCCTGCGTACACCTGCAAGGTTTTTCCGAATTTTACCGAAAACCTTGCAGGTCTTATCCACAAAAACAAACGAATAACTGATAACAAACAACAGACAACGCTTCAAAAGAAAATGAAAAAACACAAACAATTAATTTTATTTATTATTCTGCTCATCAATTCCGGTGTTGCTTTGGCTCAATTACCAACAGGGCAATATACCTCTACAAATAAAAAAGCCATCAAATACATTGAAGAAGCACGGATCGCTTACGAAGTAAAAAAAGACGATGTGGCCGAAAAATCTTTTAAAAAAGCACTTGAAGAAGACCCCAATTTTGTGGAAGCCACTTTAGGCCTGGCAAATTTATACCAGGTAAACAACAAGCCCGAAGAATCAATTGTTTATTTTAAAAAAGCGTTGACAATCAACCCCAAATTTTTTGCGAATACCTATTATTTTTTAGCACTTGCACAACTCGCCACCGGAAAGTATGAAGACGCTAAAACCAGTTTAGAAACATTTGTGAAAATAGAACGCATTAATCCAAACACAAAAGAAAGTGCCTTGAAACATCTTGCCAACGCCACTTTCGGCGCACAGGCCATTAAAAATCCAAAGCCCTTTAATCCGATAAATGCGGGCCCTGGAATAAATTCCGAATTCGGCGAATACTTTCCGGCAATTACCGGCGACGGAAAACAATTTTTATTTACACGCGAATTACCCCGCGATGGAATGCCCGGTTATTTTAACGAAGATTTTTATGTTAGCAATAACGTAAATAATGTTTGGCAAACTGCCACACCAATTTCAATCATTAATAGTTACGGCAACGAAGGCGCACCTTCACTTTCGGCCGATGGTAATATTATGTTCTTCGCTTCATGCAGCGATGAAGGAGGCGATTACGGCGCGCCCGACAGAAAAGGTTATGGCAGCTGCGATATTTTTTTCTCTCAAAAAATAAATGGCAAATGGAGTAAACCGCGCAACGCAGGCCCTACTATTAATACTTCGCATTTTGAATCACAACCAAGTTTTAGCAGTGATGGAAAAACACTTTATTTTATCCGCGGTATTCTTCATCGCGGTGCTGCTAAAGAGCAAGATATTTATATGAGTACCATTTCCGACGAAGGAAAATTTACTGCTCCCGTAAAACTCAACGAAAATATTAATACGCCCGAAAGAGAAGAGTCGGTTTTTATTCATCCCGATAATATGACCCTGTACTTCAGCAGCGGCGGGCATCCTGGCATGGGCGGCCTTGATATATATATGAGTAAACGCCAGCCGAATGGCGATTGGGGCAAAGCCATTAATCTTGGATACCCAATAAATACATTTAACGATGAGAACAGTTTATTGGTAAACCCAGGCGGAAAAGTAGCTTATTTTGCAAGTAATAAACCCGGAGGATTTGGAAATTTAGATATTTATCAATTTGAATTGCCCGAAGATCTTCGTCCCGAAAAAATAACTTACGTAAAAGGAAAAGTTTACAATGCTATTACAAAAGAACCCCTCGAGTCTATTTTTGAATTGGTAGACTTAGAAACCGGTTTAAATGTGGCAAAAAATTATACGGGTGCTAACGGCGAATTTTTTGTAACACTCACAGCAAATAAAAATTACATGGTAAACGTAAATAAACCCGGCTTTTCTTTTTACAGCGATAACTTTAGTTTAAAAGGAAAAGAAACCGATTTCAACAAACCGTATAAACTCGATATTCCGCTGCAGCCAATAGACACAGGCATTGTAATAGAATTAAAGAATGTATTTTTTGATGTGAATAAATGGGATCTGAAACCCGAAAGTAAAGCCGAATTAAATAAACTCATTTCTTTTTTAACTTTAAATCCAAGTTTAAAAATTGAAATAAGCGGCCACACAGATAATACAGGCGACCGGAAAAATAACATTACGCTTTCGGGGAACAGAGCAAAATCGGTTTATGATTTTTTGATAAGCGAAGGTAAAATTGGCGCAGGTCGCTTAACTTTTAAAGGGTACGCCGATCTAAAACCAAAAGTACCTAACAATACACCTGAAAATAAAGCACAAAACAGAAGAACAGAGTTTAAGGTAATTGCAAAATAATTTTCGTATATTTATTAAAACAAAAAATACCATGAAAAAATTATTTACCCTTATAATTTTAGCTTCCGTTTGTAAATTGAACGCGCAATCCTTTCACAAAGGGGCACTTGTTTTTGACTTGGGTGGCGGGGTAGAAGTGTATAACACATACGTGAATGCGCACTACTTTGTAGCGAACAAGCACGATACCACGCAGGAGGGCAAGGGCGCCAACACACATTTTACGTTTGGGGGCGAATATGGGCTTCACAAAAATTTTGGTATTGGTATAAGATTTAAAGGCAATACTTGGATACAGGGAAAAGATACTACCGGTACAGCACCGAGCGTTAAATCCAACGACATACTTGTTCAATTAAATTACCATCCCGTTTCTACTAATAAATTTGATCTTGTTTTGGGTGCAGATGTTGGTTATTCAAAAATTGATTTTTATGTGAACGATAAAGATAAAACACATATTTGGGGTTCCGGTTCTTATATTTCCATGTACGTTCTTCCACGACTTTACATTGGGCGATTTGGGTTTAACATGAAATTAGGTTTACCATTTGCAAAATATAAAACCTTAGATACCAATAACGATCAGTTCAATAAAGATCAAAAGTTGGGCCTTAAAGGCATTCCCGGTTTCAATCTCAGTTTCGGAATTCAATTTAGATTCTTAAACCCGAAAGAAAAAACAAAAGAGAAAGAAAAACCAAAAGAATCGACTGAGGCGCCGGTTAAATAAAGATCTTTTTCCACCTTGCCAAAACAAAAAGCTTGAACAAAATTTTAATTTCATTGATATTATCAGGGTCGGCTTTTTTTAAATTATCGTAATTCAGAAAACTAAATTTAGCGGCAGTGACTTCTTCTAATATTACCGGCAATAAATTTTTTATCCAGCTTTGCATTGGGGTTTCAAACCCTTTTTTATCGTAACGATTGTAAATTTGCACGGGTAAAACGCTTTTTCCTGCTTCGCGCAGTAAATATTTCGAAACTCCGTCTTTTATTTTTCTATTTCCGTTAAATGAAAACATCAGATCAATTAATTCTACATCATCACTAAATGGTGTACGACTTTCTACATGATGCCACATGCCATTGCGATCTTCACACTTTAAAAATGATCTTAAGCGGGCTTTTTCAATATCGTTAAGCAATTGTTCATTAACACTATTAAAATAAATTACGGGATTAATTACTTCGTGTGAATTTATAAAATCACCTGTATAAAATTTTTTATAAATAGCTTGCGCGAAATTACTTTTTTGTTTGATCTTTTCCTTCGCGTAAAATACAAAGGGGCTTTCAATTGTTTTTCGCGAAGCTTTTATTTCCATAATGGCTTCGAGCTTATCAACACCCGCCATTAAATTATTCCATTTGGCAATATAATGGTGATGGTATCCTGCAAAAAGCTCATCTGCCCCTTGCCCATCCAACACCACTTTAATATTATTTTGTTTTGCGAGTTGCATAACTTTAAATTGAGAATAAGTGCTTGTATCCCAAATTGGCACATCCTGGCAATAGATCACATCGTTTAGCTCTTCGGTAAATCCTTTTTCATCGGGTTCAATCTTTTTATGCTTGGCATTTATTTTTGTCGCCACCAGATCTGCATATTTTTCCTCATTAAAACTTTCGTTTCGGAAAACGGACGTAAAACAAAAAAAATCTTTCCCAAGAATTTCGTGCATTATACCGCTAAGCACGCTGCTGTCTATGCCACCACTTAAACATGTGCCCACCTCCACATCGCTTCGCAGGCGCAACTTTACAGAGTTATACAGCTTGTCTTTTATTTTTCCGATCAGTTCTTCTTCCGACAGATTCTCGTTCTTTTCGGTAAATTCAACATGATAATATTTTTCAATATTAATGGTTTGATCCTTTAAAGAATAAATTAAATTGTTGCCCGGAAATAACTCTTCAACACCTTCAAAAAAATTAGCCGTATCACTTTCAAGTGTTCCGTTAATTAAATAATCGTGAAGTCCTTTTTCATTTACTTCAGCCTTAATTAAATTTGATCTTACAAAAGCCTTTTGTTCACTCGCGAATGAAAAAAAGTGTTTATTATTAATGTAATAAAATGGTTTAACACCAAGCCTATCGCGCGATGCAAAGCAGATCTGTTTTTCGGTGTCGTAAATGCAAAAGGCCCACATGCCGTTAAATTTGTTTACACAATCTGTTCCCCATTGTTTGTAGGCATTCAATAAAACTTCGGTATCGCTTTCAGTCACAAAAGAATAATTTAAAACCTTAAGTTCTTTTCGCAATTCAACATAATTATAGATCTCTCCATTAAACGTGATCCACAACTTGGCGTCTGCACTGCACATGGGTTGATGCCCTCCTTCGGTAATATCAATTATTGAAAGCCGTCGGTGAGCAAACGCGAGAAAATAATTTGTATTTGCGGCTTGGTCTAAAGATTGATGCGGAAAAAATTTAAGGTCTTTTGATGAAAATTTTGCGGAAACAGAATTGTAATAAGGCGTAACCAAACTTTGATCTGCCAAAATAAAACCTTCACCATCCGGACCCCTATGGGCAAGGGTTTTGGCCATTAACGCGATCTTTTCAATCAGGTTAAAAGAGGCGTTTTGTTTTAAAATTATTCCGGCAATTCCACACATTTGATCTTAATTTACCCACATAAACACTTTTTTATTTTCAATATAAGGGTCAATATCTTTTTTAGCAAGCAGTGCAAAGAAATCAATTAAGGGTAAGAGTCCGAAAACACCCCCAACACTGCCAATGTAAATAACCGGAACATGAGGCGCTGTTCCTAAATAAATTCGATGAAGGCCAACCATACCAAATGGAAAAGGAAAGGCTAAAATGGCCGCGGTGATCTTTTTATTTTTTTTATGCTTGTCTCTTAATAATTGAAAAATAGGGTTTGGGCGTTTATCGGTAAGTTCCTCAATACAAAAGTTTGCCGTATCCGATTTTTTCATTTCCTTTAATTGTAAAACAAAAGTATCGCAAGCAACTGTTTTTGCGTTTATTTTTCCGGTTAAAAAAAACCAAAACAAAAGCAAAATAAGCCTAAATATTCTTTTCAACGGACGAAAGCTCAAAATCAAATTTCTATATGCGCCAAATTAATAAAAAAACACGGATTTTGTTCATTTATATATCTTCATATATTCGACACTTTTTCTATATTTACACGTCTAAAAATTGATTTATTGTGACCTTAATTAAAAGCATTTCAGGAATAAGAGGAACCATTGGGGGTAAACCCAACGATGGTTTAACGCCTCTTGATATAGTAAAATTTACATCGGCCTACGGAACTTTGATCTTAAAAAATTCTAAAGCAAAAAAAACCACCGTCATAATTGGCAGAGATGCAAGGATAAGCGGACAAATGGTTTCGAGTATTGTTAGCGGCACCTTAACTGGATTAGGAATTAATGTAATAGATCTTGGTTTGAGTACCACTCCTACCGTTGAAATGGCGGTTACCGAATTAAAAGCGCAGGGCGGCATAATTTTAACCGCGAGCCATAACCCAAAACAATGGAACGCTTTAAAACTATTGAATGAAAAAGGTGAATTTATAAGTGAAGAAACCGGGAAAGAACTTTTATTAATTGCCGATAAAGCAGAATTTAATTATGCAGAGGTTAACAACCTTGGAGAATATCAATTAAATACCGATTTTTTAAATAAACATATTGCCAAAATACTTGCATTGCCATATGTGAATACCGATGCCATTGCAAAAGCCAATTTTTCAATCGTGTTAGACGCCATTAATTCCAGCGGTGCAATAGCGGTACCTTTGCTTCTAAAAGAATTAGGTGTAAAAAAAGTATTTGTAATTCACGGAGAGCCAAACGGAAATTTTGCTCATAATCCGGAGCCCTTGCCCGAACACTTAACCGACTTAAGTAAAAATGTAATAAAACAAAAAGCGCATTTGGGCATCAGTGTTGATCCCGATGTTGACCGATTGGCCTTTGTTTCAGAGGACGGAGAAATGTTTGGCGAAGAATACACTTTAGTAGCAGTAGCCGATTATGTGCTACAACACAATAAAAAAGGAAATACGGTAAGTAATTTATCGAGCACCAGAGCCCTGAGAGATATAACCGAAAAACAGGGTGGTAGTTATTCGGCCTCTGCGGTTGGCGAAGTGAATGTGGTAAAGATGATGAAGGAAACAAAAGCTGTTATTGGCGGCGAAGGCAACGGCGGAATTATTTTACCGGAATTGCATTACGGCCGCGATGCTTTAGTGGGAATAGCCATATTTTTAACGCACCTTGCAAAATACGGCAAGTCTGCGTCTATGCTAAAAACAACTTATCCCAATTATTTTATTTCAAAAAATAAAATTGAACTAACCCCGCAAATAAATGTAGATAATGTTTTAAAACAGGTTCACACAAAATACAAAAAACAACCTGTAAATACAATAGATGGGGTGAAGATAGAATTTGATAAAGAGTGGGTACATTTACGTAAAAGTAATACTGAGCCTATAATAAGAATTTACAGCGAAAGTCAAAGCGAAGCAACCGCTGAGAGTTTAGCCAAAAAAATTATTTCGGATATTAAAGAGATCATTAAGAAGTAAATGGCGGGAAGCAAGAGGCAGGACTAACGAATGATGAGGTACGAAGTTAAAATGACGAGTTACAAATGAAAACAAAACTTGCCAGGTCGAGCGGAGTCGAGACCAAAATGGAGAAACAAGACAAAAACTAACGAATAACTGATAACAAACAACTAATAACTGACAACGTTTAAAAGGAATGAAAGTGTACTTAGATAACGCGGCTACTACGCGGTTGGATGAAGAAGTGTTAAAGGCCATGATGCCTTTGATGACGGCGGATTACGGCAATCCCTCGTCCATTCACGGTTTTGGAAGGAAGACGCGTTCGGCCATTGAGAACTCGCGTAAAACAGTTGCTAAATTACTGAACGTTACACCTGCCGAAATATTTTTTACATCGGGAGGAACAGAAGCGGATAACATGGCTATTTGTCAAAGCGTTGATACCTTCGGAATAAAACATATTATTTCTGCGGTAATAGAACACCATGCCGTTGAACATACCATTAAAACGTTAGAAAAAGCAGGTAAAGTAAAAGTAAGCTGGGTAAAAATAGATGATAAAGGCAATGTTGATCTGAATGATCTGGAACAGCTTTTAAAAAATAACGAGCGCAGTTTAGTATCGTTGATGCATGCCAATAATGAGATTGGGACTTTACTCCCGATAAAAGAAGTGGGAGAGCTTTGCGAAAAATACAACGCGGTATTTCATAGTGATACTGTACAAACCATGGGACATTATAAAATGGATCTGCGCGAAATTAAAGTTCATTTTATAACTTGTGCGGCGCATAAATTTCACGGGCCAAAAGGCGTTGGTTTTTTGTACATGAATCATAATTTTAAACTGAACCCTTTTATTCACGGCGGCGCGCAAGAACGCAACATGCGCGGTGGAACTGAGAATTTATACGGTATTGTTGGTTTAGCAAAAGCGCTCGAAATTTGTTTTAACGAAATGGAAGCGCACCAAAAACATATTATGAGTTTAAAAGATTATATGCAAGAGAAGCTGATCCAAAATATTCCGGGAATGGAATTTAACGGAGAAACTTCGCACGAAAGCTCTTTATATACTGTTTTAAATTGCCGTTTTCCAAATCACCCCGATGCGGAAATGCTGCTCTTTAATTTAGATATTGCAGGCATAGCGGCCAGTGGCGGAAGCGCCTGCAGCAGCGGGAGCAATCAAGGCAGTCACGTTTTAAAAGGAATCGGGATTGATATGGAAAGGCCCTCTGTACGATTTAGTTTTTGCAAATACACCACAAAAGAAGAAATAGATTTTACCGTAAATAAATTAACCGAACTTTTTGCAATAAAAACAACTGCATAACAAGAATGAAGGGAAGCAAGAGGCAAGACTTAAAAGAGACATGACCAAGAATTCAAAGCTATAAACTATCAACCCAAAACTTTAAACTATTATGAAAGATATCAAATCAATTTTAGAGCACACCAAAGATTTAATGGAAAAAGCTATTACACATTTGGAATCGGAACTTCAAAAAGTAAGAGCCGGAAAAGCAAGCCCGATGATGGTTGAAAATATAATGGTTGATTATTACGGAAGCAAAGTGCCTCTCAGCAATACAGCAAGTGTTAACACGCAGGATTCGCGTACTTTAATTATACAGCCATGGGAAAAAACCATGTTAACGCCCATAGAAAAAGCAATTCAGGCCGCAAACCTTGGATTTAATCCGCAAAACGATGGGGTAATTATTCGTATTGTTGTTCCATCTTTAACTGAAGAGCGCAGAAGGGACTTGACAAAAACAGCAAAAAGTTTAGGGGAAGATGCAAAAGTGGCAATACGAAATTTACGTAAAGAAAGTATGGAAGCCGTAAAAACCTTAAAGAAGAACGGATTACCGGAAGATGAAGCAAAAGACGGTGAAACTAAAATTCAAACTTTAACGGATGCCAGTTCGGTAAAAGTGGATAAACACATTGAACAAAAAGAAAAAGAGATCATGACCGTTTAGGCGTAAATGCAGGCATATTTGTCAATTCAAATTGATCCCTGTCCCACTCTTATTAATTATTTTAATGTGCCGCGGAACACGTTGGCGTAAAATAAATCCCGAAATTTTTCCGTCGGTATTTTTTTCATCGTATCTTTTTTTTAGTATTGGCCTGGCGCCATCGTTATAATTAAAGGGCGCATTTAAATAATCAATTTCCTGTTGATGCAATTCGCGAACTGATCCATCAGCCTCAACATACACAAATTCTGTTCCCGCTTCTTTTTTTCGCAAAGGAGCAAACAGCCCGAAATATAAATAGAGACCCACACAAATGGCGGGAATGAATGTAATTAAGATTAAAAGAATTAAAGTCATTCAGGAAAATGCTAACCATACAGAACAAGGAACAAGAAATGTTTTGCGACTAATTAATAGCCTTACCAAGGTAATCAAGCATGATCAACTCCTCAAGGGTATAACGCTTGCCATTTACAAATGCAACTATCCACGCGTCTGTTTGGCCTTTGGCAATGGATTTCTGGCGTTGAACCTCAGCTTCTTTTAGAGTTTTAAATTGCAGCTGGGTAAAACGCGTTATTCCATCCGGGTAATCAATAATTTCGGGCTGACCGAACTGGCGCAGATTTTTGTATTTAAAATTCTGGGGTTTTCTATAGGCTCCTATCTGTACTTTATATATCATTCCTTCTGCGCAATAATTTCCGGCCATACTCAGCAGCTGTTTATAATATTGGATATCGTTCAGCGATTTTCCTTTTAGCGGTGTAAAGTCAGGCAAAGGCTGTCCATCGCATGGTGTGTTTGTTAACGCCACTGTTTCTGTTGGCGCCGTTGTTTTTGTTGGCACTGTAGTTTCGGTTACAACAACAGTTGTTTCGGTTGGCGTAACAGTTGGCGTTGTAACAATTGTTTTTGTGGGCACCGTAACCGTTGTTTTGGTAGTTGCCACAGTTGGTGTTATTACAACGGTTGGTGTTTTGCCGGGCGAATACAAATAAAAATTCTTAACCGTTTCCATGAAGGTATTTAAAGTTTCAACGTCAAGATCTTCTTCAATGGGCTCGTATCCCGGAGCAATTACCTTTAAGCGGTAAACAAAACCGGGACTAAGTGCCATTAAATATTTTCCGGATTCTTTATTTGTTATAAACGGACCAATGGTATCTTTATTCGCCAATTTTGTTACTTGTAGTTTTGCCTCAATTGGTTTATCGTCGCCATAAACAATTCCTTTTAATAATGCGATAACCGGTTTTTCTCCTAAAATTCCCGGGTTAACTACATAAATATCTTCCATGCCTAATCCTCCTGAGCTACCACGATTACTGCTAAAAAAACCTTTACTTCCTTCGTCATTAATAACATAATATCTATCATCCTCGGTGGTATTTAACGGAATGCCCATGTTTCTTGGGGCAAGCCACTCGTTATCTTTTTTGATCGAGAACATAATATCATACCCGCCAATACTGCTATGGCCTTTTGAACTAAAAAATAATGTAATACCATCGGGGTGAATAAAAGGAGCATCATCATCAAACTCTGTATTTATTTTTGGACCAAGATTTTTTGCCGAACCCCAGTCGCCATCAACTTTTTCACAAACCCAAATATCTCTTCCGCCAATGCCACCCGGGCGTTCGCTCGCGAAATACAAAGTTTTTCCATCGGCCGAAATAGAACAGGAACCTTCCCAATAATCCGTGTTAATATTTTTATTCAGCGCTACGGGTTTAGAGAATTTGCTTCCATCTAATGTACTAACGAGAATATCGCCCGAATTTTTTGCATCGCTGTAAAAAATAAAAAGCGTTTGTCCATCTGGTGAAACCGCAATGGCCGCGTCGTTACCGGGTGTGTTTATGCCGGGAATCTCGATCGGATCTGACCAAGTGCCATCGGTATTATTGTAAGCCACGTAAACGTCTTCATTATAAACGCCTTCGATCGGATCGGGTTCCAGGTTTCCGTTCAGTTTGCCGCCCACACTCTTTTTACCGCGATAGGTAAAGAACAGGATCGATTCATCTGTAGTGATTGCCGGAACGTATTGATCTTCGTCGGTATTTATAGGCGCGCCCAGATTTAGTATTTCGCAAATCACCTTGTTATCAATAAGCAATTTTCCGTTCTTGCAATTTTGTAAGATATGTTTGCAGTTAACAAACATTTCTTTATCCATTTTTTTTTCATCCTTAGTAACGATCTGTACAATTGTATCTAAAATTCCGATCGCCCTATCAAACTTATAATTTATGTGATAAGCCCAAGCTAAATAATAATCGGCCTCAAGACTTTTATTTTCTTTTCTGATCTCCTGAAACATTTCGAGCGCGCGCTGCTTTTTTTCGGGATAATTTAAACAACAAAAGCCAAGTTTAAATTTGTAGTCAAAATTTTTGGGGTATTTGGCGTACAGCTTATCAAAAAGATTATAAGCTAAGGCATAATCGTGGTCGTTTAATGCGTTGTAAGCTTTCTCTTCTTGCATTGCTTTGGTTTCCGGCTGGGCTTGTAAACCGCCATGGCCAAAGAAAATAAACAATAACATACATGAAAAGAATACTATTTTCTTCATCGTAAAAAAAGGGCAAAATGCATTTCATAAAATTTGGAATAATTGCGCTTGGTTTTAAGCGCTAAGGGCAAAACTTATTAAAAGCGCTTTCTTAATAAGTCGAAATGGCCAAAACCCTTTACCAACTGCAGTTACAGGGCGGACTAAAATAAATTATGGCCTTAGGGAGCACACTTTCAAGCCCTTGCTGAATGTTTTTAGGGATAAGAATGTTGCGAAGATCCATTGACCTAAGCTTTTTCAGATTCTTTAAACTTTCGGGAAATTCATCAAAACTATTACTCCACAGATCTGCAAATTCCAGGTTCTCAAGATCGCCAAAAGTGTAAGGTAAACGGGTTAAATTATTTTGATTGACGTTAATGTATTTTAAATTTTTAAGTTTTCCGATGTTTAGCGGCAATCTTTCTAATCCGTTCTTGCTGATGCTAAAAAATTGCAAAAATTTAAATTCAGCCACACTATCCGGCAATTCTTTGATGGCATTTTTACTTAAATCGAGCCATTGTAAATTTTTAAATTGATAGATCTCTCTCGGAAATTCTTTGTATTTTTTTTTGCGCAAACTCAGCTTTATTACTTTATCCGGATCTTTGAGCGCCTCTGCAAGATTAGTGTATGTAGGACATGCCTCGAGAGCAACTGTATCCAATAATTGGGCTCGCGTAACGGCCGCTGAACCCATAAATAAAATCAGTATAACAAATTTAATAATTCTCATTTTTAAAGATCCTAAGTTAACGAGCACAAAGTTTTTTTTATTTCTTCGATCAAGACCAAACATTTTTTTTTATCTTCCTTTATCTCATCAATAAGTTCCTCCAAGGTATTAAATTTTTTCTCGTCGCGTAAATATTTAAGAAAATTTATACACACGGTCTTTCCGTAAATATCTTCATTAAAATCAAAAATATTCACTTCCATCTTCACCTTACCGTCGTTATCGGTTGTGGGATTGATGCCAATATTCATCATACCGTAATATTTATTCGCTGCAATTTCAACCTCAACAAAATACACGCCTATTTTAGGGATCAGTTTATCCTTGCTCTCAATTTTTAAATTCGCCGTAGGAAACCCGAGTTGTTTACCAAGCTGCTTACCATGAACAACGGTTGCGTATAAAAAAAAGTAATGCCCCAAATAATTATTCGCCAGATCAATATTACCGGCTTCTATGGCAACCCTTATTTTGCTGCTGCTAATAGCAATATGGTCAATATCTATCGCATCTATCTCTTCCACCTCGTAATCGTACTCTTTTGCGTACTCTTTTAATATTTTAATATCGCCCGTACGATCGTGGCCAAATTTATGGTCGTAACCAATAACAAGGTATTTTACTTTTAAACTTTTTAAGAGAATTTTTTCAATGTATTCTCTCGCCTCGAAATACGAAAAACTTTTATCGAACGGATAAACAATGGCCACATCTACGCCGTAATTTTCGAGCAGATTTAATTTTTCCTCGATCAGCGTAATTAATTTAAGGTCTTTTTGTTCGGGATGCAATACTTTTCGGGGATGGGGCTCAAACGTTAACACCACCGCGTTTAAACCATGCTTTTGTTTTAATTGCTGAAGGCGGCTCAATATTTTTTGATGCCCCAAATGAACACCGTCAAACGTACCAATGGTAACAATGGATGGCTGTTCGATCCTGAAATGTTTGGTATTTCTTACAGTAAGCACGATGTAAAAGTAACGGTTTTGGAACTGAGATTAAAGACTATTTAATAATAATCTTATTATTGGTTTTGTTACCGTTTGGCGATTTAATATTCAGAAAATAAATTCCTCGATTTAATGCCGAAATATTAAAAATGATCTTATTCGCTTGTATTTCGGTTACCAGCACTTCCACTTGTTTTCCTGAAATATCAAAAAATTCGTAAGTCACATCTTTGGCTTGCCCTGAAGTAACAATATTAAAAATTTCGGCTGTTGGGTTCGGATAAAAAATAACGTATTCGGCTTTGTTAGTTCTGTCAATCACTTGCGTTTCGGAAATATGCTCTGTGTGATCCAGATCAATTGCTCTTAATCTGTAATAAGATATTCCTTTAAGCGGATTCAGATCTTCTTGTTCGTAAAATAATTTTACCGCAGAGTTTTCAGCTGCCTTTATTTTATCCAATTCAATCCAATTAACGCCATCGGTGCTTTTTTCCGCAATAAAATAGTTTGTGTTCCTTTCAGTTGCAGTTTCCCAGCTTAAAGCCACTTTGGTATCCATACTTTCTGCTTTAAAATAAACAAGCTCAATTGGCAAAGGACCCACGTTATCCACAATAATTCCGGCGTTATTAGGCCCGCCTCCATTACCGCCGTTTACACCCGGGGCACAACCTAAACAACTTGTACCTCCGTTTCCGGGTAGGGTGTTTACATTTACATTTAGTGTTGGCATAGGTGTTGAAAAAATAATTGCACCCTGACCGCCGCCGCCGCCGCCGCCGTGCGCACCCGCTCCGCCAAAGTTGGAGCTACCTCCGCTTCCGCCATTTGCGGTGATGCTTAATGGGCATCCACCTGCAACATTCCACGCGTTTACCTGAAACACTAAAGAGCCTGCCGCGCCACCGCCACCTGCCCCGTCAATTCCGTTATTTGGAGGTGTTATCCCATTTGCCGAAATAATAATTCCACCACAAGCAACTGTGGTTAAAGTTCCTGTTTTAAGTAAAATTATTCCGCCGCCGTTTCCACCAAGGGTTCCAACACCATCGTTCTCGTGACCGCCGCCGCCGCCGCCGCCCATGTAAACACGGCCCGCATTTATGAAGGCATTGAGTGCAATTCCGCCTAAGCCGCCGGCAATAGGGCTACAACCTGCGCCGGATGGGGTCCACCCCGATCCGCCAGAGCCGCCAACTGTAAAATTTCCACCACCGCCACCGCCTGCATTTACGTCGTTTCCGCCGCCGCCGCCGGTTAATATTTTTCCTCTTGCAGCTGCAAAGGCCGCGTTGGTATTTCTATAAATTCCTTCGCCTTTTCCTGCATATCTTGTTGCCAGCGCATTTCTAAAAGTAATTGTTTCGCAAACGGTAAAACCATTTGGTGTATTTTTTACACCTCCGTTAAAACCTAATCCGTTAGCGTTAATACTGTGATTTAAAGTAAAAATTGTTGGGATTTCGATGGCAATAACACCGCCGGTACCTAGGGCTGAATTCCATACAACACCTGTTATGTTATTAGTTGATGTAAATGCGCCTGCACTTAATCTACGGAAACTAATAACCTGCACCAATGAATTTGCACCGGTGTTATAAACGTTTACCAGGGGGCTCGCTAATCCAATAGTAGTAAGCCCTCCGGCTAATGACGATATTTGCGCTACCTCAAACTTGCCGGCATTGCCAATAGCGCTAAGATCGCCAAATGTGGCCGCGTTCAAGGTGTTGGCGCCAATAACATCATCCTGCATCTGCATTACAATTACGAATTCTCCAATATTAAATGTGTGATTTACCTGATTTACGTTTGTTACCGTTAAAACGTTGCCGCCCGCAATAGCAGTAACTTTTGCATAGGCGTTATAGGTTGACTGGCCAAAAGAAGTAACTGCAAATAAAAAAATAAATGCAAATGAGCAAAGGCGTTTAACGAAAGTACTTTGGGTCATATATTCCGATAAAGGTATTGAATATATAGCTAAAACGAACAACTACAACCATTTAAGTGTCAAACGGAATGGTGGAATAAGCCTAATGAATGGTGAAATATGAGTTTTGGTGAGTAAACTTTCGCAATTTATTATTAAGGCAAAACAATTGTAATTTTTAATTTCCAATAAAAAACAGCTTAAAAATCAACTTTTACTTAGTTTGGTTAAGAGTAATGAACATTTGGTTTTCAATTGTTAAAAATCATCTCATAATTATGGCTTTTTGCCTTAAATAATTAGATAAAAACTCTACATTTGCAACCGAATTAAAAGAAACGTATCTCATGTCTAAACAGATTGGAAAAATTGCTCAAGTTATTGGTCCCGTAATCGATGTTCGCTTTGATCTAGAGGGCGGAAAATTACCGAATATTTTAGATGCCCTAGTTATTGTTAAAGGCACTCAAAAAATTATTTTAGAAGTACAACAACATATTGGTGAGGACACTGTGCGCACAATTGCCATGGATAGTACCGATGGTGTTTACCGTGGCATGGAAGTAATTTCAACCGGAAATGCCATTACTATGCCGACCGGCGAAAAAATAAAAGGAAGATTATTTAATGTTGTGGGCGAAGCCATTGATGGTATTAACTCGGTTGATAATGCGGGAGGATATTCTATTCACCGCCTACCGCCTAAATTTGAAGATCTATCAACCGCCACAGAAGTATTATTTACCGGAATTAAGGTAATTGACCTTATTGAGCCTTATGCAAAAGGAGGAAAAATTGGTTTATTTGGCGGAGCCGGTGTTGGTAAAACAGTATTGATTCAGGAATTAATTAATAACATAGCTAAAGGCCACTCAGGTTATTCAGTATTTGCAGGTGTAGGAGAGCGCTCACGTGAAGGAAATGACTTATTACGTGAGATGATAGAATCAGGAATTGTAAAATACGGTGATGAATTTAAACATTCGATGGAAGCCGGCGGTTGGGATTTGGATAAAGTGGATGTGAACGAATTAAAAAAATCGCAAGCTACTTTCGTGTTCGGACAAATGAACGAGCCTCCCGGAGCCCGCGCACGCGTAGCATTATCTGGATTAACACTTGCTGAATATTTCCGCGATGGTGAAGGTTCAGGACAAGGAAAAGACATTTTATTTTTTATTGATAATATTTTCCGTTTTACACAAGCGGGCTCAGAAGTATCTGCCCTATTAGGCCGTATGCCCTCAGCCGTAGGTTATCAGCCAACATTAGCAACCGAAATGGGCGTAATGCAAGAGCGTATCACTTCAACCAAAAACGGATCCATTACTTCGGTACAAGCGGTTTACGTACCTGCCGATGACTTAACCGATCCTGCTCCCGCAACTACTTTCTCTCACTTAGATGCTACCACTGTATTAAGCCGTAAAATTGCCGAGTTAGGAATTTATCCTGCGGTAGATCCATTAGATTCTACTTCGCGTATTTTAACTGCAGCTGTTTTAGGAGATGCCCATTACAATTGCGCTCAACGTGTAAAATTAACTTTACAACGTTACAAAGAATTACAAGATATTATTGCCATTTTAGGAATGGATGAGTTAAGTGAAGATGATAAATTGATCGTATCGCGTGCGCGTCGTGTTCAACGTTTCTTATCACAACCTTTTCATGTGGCTGAACAATTTACAGGTTTAAAAGGTGTATTTGTAGGAATTGAGGATACCATTAAAGGATTTA
>JANYBY010000109.1 GCA_025360565.1 Bacteroidota bacterium | reverse complement strand
TACCTTTGCCCCCAGTAGAATCAAAATTTTAAGAGAATGAATGAAATAGGATTAAAGGCGCAAGATGCCGATTTGGCTGCAATGGGACTTGCTAATGTTGACATGGCATATTGGAACCTGCACCCAAGCGAATTAGTTGAAGAAACAATAATTAGAGGTGAAGGAGTTTTAACCGATGTGGGCGCCTTGGCAATTGATACAGGTGAATTTACAGGCCGCTCGCCAAAAGATAAATTTGTTGTTTACGATAATAATACAAAAGACAGTGTTTGGTGGGGCGATGTAAACAACCGTTTTGAAGCCGATAAATTTGATGTGCTACATAACCGCATGCTGGCTTATTTAGGAGGAAAAGAAGTTTGGATCAGAGATTCGTACGCGTGTGCCGACCCTAAATACAGAATAAATATTAGAGTGGTGACTGAATTTCCGTGGAGTAATTTATTTGCAAATAATTTATTTTTGCGTCCTACTACAGAAGAGCTTAAAACATTTAAAAGTGAGTGGACCATTATTTGCGCTCCGGGCTATAGGGCCGATCCAAAGGTTGATGGAACTCGTCAGCATAACTTTGCTGTTTTAAATTTTACTAAAAAAATAATTTTAATTGGCGGAACAGGTTACACCGGCGAAATTAAAAAAGGAATTTTTGCGGTATTAAATTATATTTTACCTCACGAAAAAGGCGTATTGCCAATGCACTGCTCGGCAAATATTGGCAAGAACGGTGATACAGCTATTTTCTTTGGCTTATCGGGTACCGGTAAAACAACTTTAAGTGCTGACCCAAATCGTAAATTAATTGGTGATGATGAGCATGGCTGGTCGGATACAGGCGTATTTAATTTTGAAGGAGGCTGTTACGCAAAATGCGTTGACCTTTCGGCAGAAAGAGAACCGCAAATTTTTAGTGCTATTAAATTTGGTTCGCTTTTAGAAAATATTAATTTTGAGGAAGGCACTACAACGGTGGATTACACTAATATTTCGAAAACAGAAAATACACGAGTAAGTTATCCTTCAAATTATATCGACAATGCAGTGAACCCTGCGGTGGGCGATGTTCCTAAAAACATTTTCTTTTTAACGTGTGATGCATACGGTATTTTACCGCCAATTTCGAAATTAACTCCTGCTCAAGCCATGTACCATTTTATTAGCGGTTACACGGCAAAAGTAGCAGGTACCGAAATGGGTGTTACCGAACCTACGCTTACTTTTTCGGCTTGTTTTGGTAAAGTATTTTTACCATTACACCCAACAAAATACGCTGAGTTATTAGGCGAAAAATTGAAAAAGGAGAAGGTAAATGTTTGGCTGCTAAATACCGGATGGGTAGGAGGCAAGTATGGTGTAGGAAGCAGAATTAAACTATCGTACACACGTTCGTTAATTACCGCAGCATTAAGCGGAGAGTTAGATAAAGCGGAATATGGAACAACACCATTTTTTAAATTAAATTTCCCTAAATCGTGCACCGGTGTGCCGGCCGAAATATTGGAACCTAAAAATGCATGGAAGGATAAAGAAGCGTTTAGCCAAACTGCGCAAACCCTTGCGGCATCGTTTGTAAAAAACTTTGAGCAATATGCTTCGGCTGCAAATGCTGAGATTTTAGCGGCTGCACCAAGAGTAGAGGTAACGGCTTAACATAAAATAAATTTTTTAATTAAAGAACGCTCCGCTTAAAACGGGGCGTTTTTTTTTTTTAGAAAAACAGGTAATTTCTTATTGATTCGCAGGATGAATTATGCCAACGTGAATTATGTTTAGGTTGAATTTGCGCTGTTATTTTTGAAGCCCCATCATCAATTTTTTGATTCAGATCTTAGTAACTACGCCTGTTCTGCCTTAAATGCACGGAAAAGAAAATATGTAATGGGCGTAAAAATTTTGCATAAGTTGCCTACTTAGTCGTCCCTCAAAAAGTATTTTTTTTATTATTTGGGCGCCCCCGCCTGCATCAAAAAATTCGGCGGGCAGGCGGGCGGGCTGCTACGGGCTCCGCTTCGCTCCGGCTTTTTTTGTTTGCTCACACACTTGCTCGCTCAAAAACCCACTGGGTTTTTGCCGTGCTGCACAAAAAAGAGCCAAGCCCTCCGCATCCCTGGC
>JANYBY010000105.1 GCA_025360565.1 Bacteroidota bacterium | reverse complement strand
AAAAAAATCTAACGGTTTACACCTTCCAGGTTTTTGCGGTGATTGCTTCCGGAGACCTTCAAGGCTTTTGTGTGATTGCTCCGGAGACCTTCAAGGTTTTTGCGGTGATTCAGGAAAACCGTGAAGGTCTTGAGGTTCTCGATGGTGGTTGAGGTTCTCGATGGTGGTTGAGGTTCTCGATGGTAGTTGAGGTTCTCGATGGTGGTTGAGGCTCTCGAAACCACATCACCAAACACCTTCAAGGTTTTTGCGGTGATTGCTCCGGAGACCTTCAAGGTTTTTGCGGTGATTCAGGAAAACCGTGAAGGTCTGCACTGTGGTGCCACACGTAATGGGGCTCGCAAGGACGGTTAAGGCGCAAAAAAAACCCTTCGTTTCGGAAGGGCTTTATTATTAACGAATAACCTACAACTTAGTTTGTATATGTACATTTTTATTTCGGCGCGTGCGTTTACCCAAACTTTTTGCCGGAATTTTAAAGCGGTACACAGCACCAAAATTATATTGTAAATAATTAGTTGGTGTTTTAAAGAGTGGGCCCGGACCTGCTAAACCAAATTTACTCATAGCCTCTAAATTCATACCCCAACCTTTGTAAAAAATAGCTGTCATACCAAAACCAATATTATAAGTACCTGCGCCTTTAAAGCGCGATGTGTTGCGTGAAGTATATCCAAAACCCGAAGCCATATACACATCTAATAATTTTGGCGGTAGTTTAAATAACTTGCTGCTAAAATCGTACAACTGCGAAAAATTATATTTCGCGTTCAGATCAAACGACATAAAAATAGAAGAAGAGGTTGAAGGAATATCGCTGTTAACCAATTTACCTGCTTTATACTGATTAAAATTAAAATTAAACATGGCAGCCCAACCTTTAGTAAAATCTTTTTCGGCACGGAAAACGCTTGGGTAAGGAGGAATGTTCCAAGATTTACCGGCATCGAATATTTTTTTAAAAGGCTTTCCGTTATCATCTACAATGTTCCATCCCAAACCTGCGGTCCATGGGGTTGGTTGCAGATCATCGATCATTTTATACCAGGCGATTGCAAATTTACTTTTTTGAGCATTTGCCTGCTTAACTGAAGCAGTGAGTATAACTGCAAGAATAATTATTTTTATATTTTTCATTTCGTGTTTTATGAATACTTGGGTGTGTTCAGTTTGCTTTTTAAATCTACTGTAATTTTTTATATAAACAAATTGGGGTTATTAACGCGTTCTGAGCTCCCCAAAGCTAACCGCAGTCATCATTTTCTTTTATTTTTTGAAACATATAAGGTCATTTAAAAACATATAAGAATATTTTGTTTTACTTCTTGTGATCTTATATAACCTTCTATGCTCTTATATGTTTTAATTCTCGGGATCATTTTCGCTATGGTTCTTTGTGTTCTATTTTCTGCGTGCCTGCCGGCCCGTAGCAGGATTTAAGTTACGAAATTACCCTCCCGAAACCACTTTAGCACATGCTGACTTTATAAAAGCCGCCTGTGCCGACGTATTAAATGCCATCAGTTCCTTCATAAAATTGGAAAACAACAGTCCGTAATTTTTTTTGTCGCTATAAATAAGTTGTTGTTGGCGCAAAACAGTTGTATTAAAACCAAAACCACGCCGGCGCAAACGGATCTTAACATCGTACTGCACATATCCCTCTTTTTCAAAGGCAACAAATACATTATTACAACTGCCAAAGGTTTTTTTGGAAGGGACTAGTATGTTGTTATAAATAATTATTTCTTTTCCGATCATCGGTTTTTTAGAAATTTTTATTTCGTTGTTGCCAAAAATTATTGTTTTCATTCTACTTAAAAAATTATTCTTTCTTGAAGCAAAAATAAAGTACTGTAAAACATCTTTATTAACGGAATTAATGGTGATTATACAGATGTAAGATTTTTGAGGTTTTTGTTAACAAGCCACGGATCCCGATAGCTATCGGGAACGGAGAGCACTGAGAAACACGGAGTTTATTTTCTCTGTGTTACTTCGTGTCCTCTGTGTTCTCTGTGGTTCCAATTCCCGGATAGGCCAAAAAAAAGCCCTTCACTTTACAGAGAAGGGCTTTTTAGAATTATTAATAAATTACAGATTAGATTTAATATAGTAACGTTTACGTAAACCATTACGACGGCCCAATTTGCGCGGCCCTTGTTTAAAGCGATACACTGCACCAAAATTATATTGTAAATAGTTTGAAGGTGTTTTAAAAATAGGCCCTTTTAAACCAAATTTACTCATGGCTTCTAAATTCATACCCCAGCCTTTGTAAAAAATAGCGGTCATACCAAAACCAATATTATAAGTAGCGGCACCACTCACCTTGGCGGTGTTACGGTAAGTGTATCCAAAACCTGAAGCCATATACACATCCAACAACTTTTCGGGAAGTTTAAAGACTTTGCTGCTAAAATCGAATAAATGCGAAAAATTATATTTCGCGTTTACATCGTAAGACATAAATAAAGAAGAGCTTGTTGCAGGAAGATCGCTGTTAACCAATTTACCGGCTTTGTATTGATTAAAGTTAATGTTAAGCATAACCGACCAGCCTTTTGTCATATCTTTTTCGCCGCGTAATGAGGTTGGAAAAGGAGCAATTTGCCAGGAATTACCTGCATCAAATATTTTTTTCCAAGGGGTACCGTTATCATCTACAATGTTCCACCCTAAACCAACTGTCCATGGAGTTGGGCGTAAATAATTGGAGGTTTCAACAATAAAGTTTCTAAGTTTTACACCAAACTGCGCATTAACACTTGTAAGTGTACCAAGAAACATTAAAGTAAGAAGAGCTATTTTAAATTTTTTCATAACTAATTTGGCACAATTATCCTATTCGTATTAACAGGGTAAAAAATGCTTAGCAATGATACAAAATTAATTTCTATTATACAAACGTTAATTTGAGGGGTTTTTCAATGCAAACAAGGCCCATTTTTATCCGAAAAACAGTGCTTTTATTGATAAAATGGGGTAAAAACAAGTTTTTTTGTTAAAAATTGAGGTTTTTGGAGGTTTTCGAACAAGACCTTCAAGGTTTTCTTGAATCACCGCAAAAACCTTGAAGGTCTCCAAATGCGGGCTTGCAAGGACGTCCAAATCAAGAGCCCGTCATCCCGATCCGCCTGGGCGGAGAGGAATCTGTTCTTAACGAATGTACTTTTCCTTTTTGTGTTCTGACGAGAACGGATTCTTCCCTATCGGCAGGCAGGGCTCCGCTCTGGATGACTATTCCCTTTGTGGAAAAGATTGCTTCTCCCGACTGAAAAAGTTGGGATCGCAAGGACGTTTTGAATCACACCTTGATCCCGATTACCAGCACATCGTCAATCTGTTCTTCGCTCCCCTTCCAATCGCTAAATGATTT
>JANYBY010000074.1 GCA_025360565.1 Bacteroidota bacterium | reverse complement strand
AGTCAACATAAAAAATGTTACCAGTAGGAAGGCAAGATCCACCATGGGCGTCATATCTAACGCCGGGGCTCCTCCTTTTGATGGTTTTTTTGACATTGTTTATTGTTTTTTTATTTAGATGAATAATTATTTAATTTCCATAAAACTTTTTTAATAGAGCGCAGATGAGGCTGATTGCTTATGATTTTTGAAGATTTTTTTGTTTCTCAACTTCTAAATCTGCGCTTATCATATCCATCTGCGTTATCCGCGTTCCATTACTTGCCTGAAGTTTGAAATTCCTGAATAATAGAGAAACCGGCCTCATCCATAGCATAAGTTATTTGATCTATCCTATTACTAAAATAGTTATAGAAAATGATGGCAAATGCTGAGGTTAAGATCCCTACCAATGTGTTTACAAGGGCTTCAGAAATACCGGTTGCAAGGGCAGAAGTATCAGGAGCGCCGGCAGCGGATAAGGCCGCAAACGCACGAATCATACCAACAACCGTACCGATCAGTCCGGCTAAAGTACCAATAGAGGCCATGGTTGAAATAACCACCATGTTTTTAGATAACATAGGCAATTCTAGTGAAGTTGCTTCTTCTAACGCTTTTTGAATAGCGTGAACTTTTGCTTCTTTGTCCATATGCGTATCGTTTTGAACGAACTTGAATTTTATAATGCCTTCGCGCACAACATTGGCCAAAGAGCCTTGTTGTTTATCGCAAGCGGCAATAGCACCTTCAAAATCGTGGCCTGAAATTAACGATTTGATATTGGTTACAAACTTATCCGTTTGCCCTTTACCGTTCGCTTTCATAATGGTAATAAAACGCTCAATGGCAAAAGTAATTACGGTTAATAAAAACCCGATTAATATTGGTACGATGAAACCCCCTTTGTACATGGTGCCTAAGATGTTGTGCGGATGTCCTTTTTCAGAATCGCCCCCCTCGAAGTTAGACGCGGCGCCTAGTACCATTTTAAAAATAAATATACCGATAACGATACAGATTACGATGGCTAAAGCCGAAACTACTAATGGGAATCCTCCCGATGTTTTTTTTGTGCTCATACTATTTTATTTATTGTTTAATTAATTTAAATTAATGAATGCCAAACTTAGCAAAATACTTTTAAAAAATGCCTCTTTTCAAACTATTTTTTCTTTACTTTAACGGCTTTCGGGTACAAATATTTTAAATTTTATCGATTTATTAACGGTAAGTTTATAAGTGGCTTAATTTTTAGGATATTTGGCGGTAATTTTGCCACAAACACACCAAGACCCTAAGATACACAAAGAATTTCGTTGTATTTTATTTGTGTTTTTTTGAGACATAGAGGCAAAAAACCATAGTGTTCCCGATATCTATCGGGATTTGTGTCCTAGTGCCTTCATTGCAAAAGTCTGTAAAAATGAATGTAGAAGAAATAAGAGAATACTGCCTTTTAAAACCCGCGGTTGACGAGGGCTTTCCGTTCGATAAAAACACATTGGTGTTTAAAGTGGGCGGTAAAATGTTTTTATTAATGGATATTGAAGGAGACGCGGTGGAATTTAACGCCAAATGTGATCCGCAAAAAGCTATTGAGCTACGCGAAAAGTACCGCTGTGTTAAGCCCGGATACCATATGAATAAAGCGCATTGGAATACTGTAACCTGCGATGGTTCTGCCCCAAAAAAACAGATCTTTAACTGGATCGATGATTCATATGATCTAATAGTTGCTTCTCTTCCAAAAAAGATCAGAGATAGTTTGAAGAAATAACAGCCAGCTTTCCGAAAAATTTAACGCCATTCCATTAAACTTCCGCGCTTTTTTGCCATCAAAAGCAGTATAAATTTAATAATTTAGCAACCTTTAATTTAAAATTAAAAAGCATGGTCAATAAAATACTCTTACTAACCTGTGTGATTTTTACAGGGGTTATAAATGCCCAATTTAAAAAAAGTGTAAAACAAAAATTTGTTTTTAATTCACCCGAAGGCATTAGAACGAATGAGTTAAAGTCTGCGGAGGCTTTAACAGCGGGCTGTTCAACGGTATCAACGCTTTCGGGAACTTTGCTTGTAATGGAAACGGCCGGAACCACAACAGATACCGGCTGTAATCCAAATGCGGGTTATGTTTGCGGAACAAATTGTTTTGGCGATCTTGAAAAGGTAAATTATTTTGCTGCATCCACATACAGTTCTATCGGTTCGCCTTCGGTTACAGCTGTTAAAGTAACTTTTTATAAAGACTTAAACAGAGGTACCGGTGGCGCTAACTCGGTAATTGTATCAATGAAATTGTATGCCGGAACTAATGCCACTACAGCGCCTTCTACTTCCTATGGAGGAACTACGGCAACCATGCAGCAAATTTTGGCAGCACAAGGAGCCCCATCAAATACATTATTTGTTTATACTTATACGCTTGGCATTCCTATTCCAATTCCGGCGGGCGGTTTTTTTGCAGGGGTTGATCTGCCCAATACCCCCGGCGATACTGTAGTAGTTGCAGATGAAGACCCCGCACCGGTGAACAATGCATGGGAAAAAGGAGGGGATAATAATTGGTACGATATGTCGGGCAGCTGGACCGGATTATCGGCTAACCTGGCTGTTTCTCCAATTGTTTGCGGACAAGTGGCTACTGGGCTTTCTAAAAATTACGGCCTTAGTAAATACATCAATTTAATGCCTAACCCATCAACCGGCTTGGTAAATATTTCGGTTAGTTCTTCTACGCCTGAAAATTTAAATGTGAGCGTTATTAACGCGTTGGGACAAGTTGTAAATACTTCTGTTTATAACGGAATTACTTACGATAATTTATTTTTAAATTTAACCGACCAGCCAAACGGTGTTTATTTTGTAAGTATTACCAACGGCAACGATAAAATGGTGCAGCGCTTGATCATTAATAAATAGAATTTAGTTTACTAAAAACCAGTCTTGATATTGTCGGGACGGGTTTTTTGTTTTTCACCACGAAATCAAACCTTTATTTAGGGTTTAATACTAGCCATAGATACGATCCAATTTGCTCGTTATTTCGTCCGGCCCTCCCGCCCGCCGAAATTTTTGATGTAGGCGGGGCGCCCAAAACTTGTACCAAAATAACTAAAGTATAAAAAAATATTTTTTGAGATAAGACTTTTACATTTGACATGAAGTATGTTAAGCAAACATTTGGTACATTTGTAATACGCATGACAACTGATTCTTTATTAAGCAGGGCTTTAAAATTTGAATTTTTAAGCATTGAGGAAGGTGTTTTTTTAAATGATAACGCTTCTACCTCGGAACTTATTTTGGTAGCTGATGAACTGAGAAAGATCCAAAAAAAAAATTCGGATAAAGTTACCTGGATCATTGACCGTAATTTAAACACCACCAATGTTTGTATCGCGAATTGTAAATTTTGTAATTTTTACCGAATCCCCGGCCATAAAGAAAGTTACATTACCGATATTGAAACTTATAAAAAGAAAATTGACGAAACAATTAAATACGGGGGCGAACAATTGCTGCTGCAAGGCGGTCATCATCCCGATCTTGGGTTATCGTTCTATGTAAATTTATTTAAACAGTTAAAATCACTTTATCCAACTATTAAATTACACGCGTTGGGTCCGCCCGAAATAGCGCACATTACTAAACTCGAAAAAAGTACGCATGCCGAAGTATTAAAAGCTTTGGTGGATGCAGGCCTGGATAGTTTACCGGGCGCGGGCGCAGAGATATTGAACGACCGTGTGCGAAGATTGATCAGCAAAGGAAAATGTACGGGGCGCGAATGGTTAGATGTGATGAAAGCAGCGCACCAATTAAATATTACTACCAGCGCAACCATGATGTTTGGGCACGTTGAAACTATTTACGAACGCTTTGAACATTTAGTTTGGCTTCGCGAAGCGCAGGAACAAAAACCGAAAAACTCAAAAGGGTTTTTAGCGTTTATTCCATGGCCGTTCATGGATGATGGAACGTTATTGAATCGTTTAAAAGGAATAAAAAATAATGTTACAAGCGATGAGTATATTCGCATGATCGCGTTAAGCCGCATTATGCTTCCAAATATTATAAATATTCAGGCTAGTTGGTTAACCGTGGGCAAAGCAACAGCGCAAATTTGTTTACATGCCGGCGCTAACGATTTTGGAAGTATTATGATAGAAGAAAATGTAGTGAGCGCTGCGGGAGCGCCTCATCGATTTACCTACAAGCAGATCCAGGAATCCATTAAGGAGGCGGGCTTTGAGCCCCAACTGCGCACACAGCAGTATGAGAACCGTGACATACCGGTTAATATTGAAGAGCAAATAATTAATTATTAAGAGGAATTTTTACCCCGCCTAGTTCATTTAAAAAACTAAATATTATTTAGTCTTCGGTAGGCCAATTTTATCCATTGCTCAAACATTTAACTTAGAAGATTAACAAGCTAAAAAATAATGAATATATTTGTTAAAGCGCCTGGAATTAACAAACAAAATTCAGTTATTTTTATCTCAAATTAATTATGAAAAAAGCATTTATAGCATCGTTGGGTTTAATATTCGGATACATTCAGGGACAAGATTTTAAACTTATCAAATCGTTCAGCATTGGTAAAGAATCTGTTAAAAACATAAGTATTAGCGGTGATAGTAAGATCATTGGTGCGGCGTCTGCCACAGAGGTTAAGGTCTGGAATCTTAATTCAGGAAAAGAAATTGTTTTTGATCCAGCAAAAGATCTAATTCACTTTGGTAATAGCTCAACAACCGCTCTTTGCAATTCCAATGGCAACATAAAAACATTTAAGGCTTTAACAGGAAAGTTAGAGTTTGACCTTGAAGGCCGCCAGGAAATAATGAATTACGCTAAATTGAGTCCATCCTTAAATTTTATTTATTGTATTGGTGAAACTGGTAATGTTTCTATTTGGAGCGCCGCAACCGGTAAGCTTATAAACACAATTAAAGTATCCGGCATTCCTTTAACAAAACTTTCAGTTAGTAATTCCGGTAAAACACTCATCGTTTCTGACATAAGTAAAATAATCCACGTTGTTGACTTGTTAAGCAGCAGCGTTACAAAATCAATAAAAGGAATTGAAGATGACGTTAAATGTCTTTTATTCGGAAAAGCTGATAGTGTAATTTATTTTATTACCGCCAACGACAAACTGTTCAGACAAAATATTTTAAATGATACTAAGCTTGAAAGCACCTTTTTATTAAATGCAAAATGTATTGACGTATCTCCGGATGGAAAATATATTGCAATAGGAAATAAAACCAACGCTATTATTATTTTATCAGAAAACTTAAAACAAGTTTCAAAAACTGAAGATAACGCCGGCAATATTACCGATGTAGCTTTCGGAAATGATGGAAAAAAAATATTTTCATCCTATGATAATGGTAAAATTAATTGCTATGATGCCGTTCCGTTTAAGATCGTGGCGTCTTCTTATTACCTGGATAATTATTTACCGAAAATTAATATTGCATCCATAGATTTTATTGATGAGAATAATAATAAACTATTAGATCCAAATGAAAAAGCAAAAGTATCCATCACTTTAACTAACACCGGAAAAACAACCGTTAACGATTCATATCTGCAGTTTAGCACAAATATAAAGGAAGGAAGATTGAATAGCAGAGACACTGTTCAGGTAGGAGAAATGTTACCGGGAAGTAAAAAACAAATTTACCTGCAATTAAGCAGCGCGGCTACAACCTCCAGGGAAGCTTTGAAATTTATTGTAAAAAATAAATACAATGAATTTTATACGGATACCATAAAATACGCTGTAAATTTTGCTCCTGAAAAACCATCAGAAATTACAATTTTGAAACACTCAATTGTTTCTGACAATAGTAAAATTCAAAAGGGAAAACAATTTAAACTTAAAATTTCCTTTTTAAATCCAACCAAAGTTATTAAAGAAAACATAAAAGCTTCTTTAGTATTGCCTGCAAATGTTACCGTTTACGAAGACAAAAAACTGGCTATTACCGTACTTAAGTCAAATGAAAATATAGAGTTGGAATATGGATTAATTGTTAATGACAGTTACAATTCAGACAGTATTCTTTTAAAAATGCAAGTAACAGAAAATAGCGGATCAGTAGAACTTCCTCTGACTTTAATTATACGACAAGCGGAACAAAACGTAACTAAAAATAACCAAACGGTTACTGAAGGCAGCGTTAAAGGCGGCGAAAAATTAATGCGTGGCAGTGGTGATCCCTTAAAAGGGATTAATATAGCCAATGCAAGCAACAAAGAGATCAAGCCCGGAAAATATTATGCGCTTATTATTGGTATTGATAATTACAAAGGAACCTGGGCAGAATTAAAAAATGCGGTTGGCGATGCCAAAGCATTAGAGAGTACATTACGTGATAAATATAAATTTGATCTTTTTAAAACTTTGTATAATGAACAAGCAACAAGAACACAGATAATAACTCAACTTGAATGGCTGTCGGACAATGCAAAGGAAAACGACAATGTGCTCATTTATTTTTCGGGACATGGAGAATTTAAAAAACAATTTAATAAGGGATATTGGATTCCTGCTGATGCCACAACCAATTCAACCGCGCAGTTTATCTCCAATTCTGAATTGCAAACTTTTTTGAAAGGCATTAATTCAAAACATACCTTATTAATTTCCGATGCTTGTTTTAGCGGAGATATCTTTAGGGGAAATACTGTTTCAGATCCTTTTGAGAATAATGATAAGTATTACGCAAATGTTTACGAAAAAGTTTCACGACAGGCAATTTCATCGGGTGGTATTGAGCCCGTTATGGATGGCGGAAAAGAAGGGCACTCTGTTTTTTCATATTACCTATTAAAAGCGCTAACCGGCAATGGCGCTAAATATTACGATGCAGGCCAGCTGTTTGAAAAAGTTAAAATTCCTGTAATAAACAATTCAGAACAAACTCC
>JANYBY010000018.1 GCA_025360565.1 Bacteroidota bacterium | reverse complement strand
AAATCCCGACCAACATCTACTCAACTGCCAAATTACCTTTACCAATAACAGAATTATTATTCGAAATTAAATAATGATAAATTCCCGGTGTATTATTTCCAACATATATTTTATTTAATCCTTCAATTATTTTTTGTTTAAGGATCAATTGCCCAAGATCATTGTAAAGTTGCAGTTCCGCGGCCCCTGAGCCTGTAGAAGGGGTTTTACAATCAATTAAAAATTCTCCTCTACAGGGATTTGGATAGAGAGAGTATAGAGTAGAGGGTATAGAGTATTGAGACAAACTTGCAGGAATAACGATATTGCTAAACTTCATCGCAAAAATATCGCTGGCACCGCTTGAAGTTAAACTTGAAGTGCCAACAGTTGGATCAAAATCGGCGGTACCTGAATAATTTCCTGCGGCATACATATTTCCGGCTACATCAATAGCTGAAGTTAAGGCGTAATCATCACCGGTGCCGCCCATGCTAATGGCCCAAACAAAAGTGCCATTGCCATCCACCTTGCAAACAAAAGCATCAGCTGCGCCAACAGGCGCCATGGTAAAGGATCCCACGCCGGGGTCAAAATCAACAGGACTTTGAAAAAAACCGGTCACCATAATATTTCCTGTAGCATCAACGCAAAGCGATTGTCCCGAATCATTTCCGTTTGCCTGGCCTTTAAAACTAACGGCCATTCCCAATGCACCAGATGGATCTAACCGACAAATAAAAACATCGGCAAAGCCGCCCGAAGAAAGAGTGTATGTAGTAGGGGCGGGATCAAAATCAGCGGTACCATTAAACGATCCTGTTAAAAAAATATTTCCAAAAATGTCAACAAAGATGGATTGTCCGTTATCCGTTCCCGTTCCGCCCATGTTTCCGGCCCAGGCAAAGGCACCCGCGCTTGTGAGCTTACTTACAAAAATATCGTCGAACCCTGCTGAGGCCAAAGTAAAAGTACCGGCGCCCGGATCAAAATCAACGGTGCCGGCAAAACTTCCTGTGGTAAAAACATTCCCGCTTGCATCGAGCGAAATAGAATTGCCTTGACTGTTGTTTGCCGCACTGCCCATGCCTTTTGCCCAGGAGAATACACCTGCAGTTGTAAAATAGCAAACAAAAATATCAGAAGATCCATTTGCAGTAAGTGTATATGTACCGGGACCGGGATCAAAATCAGCTGTACCACTATATAATCCGGTTACATAAGAGTTTCCAAAATTATCAACTGTAATAGCTTGTCCACCGCAACTTCCTGTACCTCCAATATTTTTTGCCCACACGAAATTACCGGATGGATCTAATTTGCATATAAAAATATCGTCGCCGCCCGTAGGCGAAAGAGTATATACACCAGCACCCGGATTAAAATCGCATGTACCCGAAAAATAACCCGTAATAAAAACATAACCGTTTTGAGTAACAGCAATGCCATGTGCCTCTTCAGGAGCAGCGCCTCCCATACTTTTGGCCCATACAAAATTTCCTGAAGCATCGAGTTTACTTACAAAAATATCCTGTACACCAACGGCACTTAAAGTAAAAATCCCTACACCGGGATCAAAATCGCAAATCCCGTTAAAGTAACCTGTTGTATAAACATTGCCCGAAGCATCAACCGCCATAGATTGCGCGCCATCGGCGTTATTGCCGCCCATGCCTTTTGCCCAAGCAAAGTTGACTTGCGCTGTAAAGCTTAATGTAATTAAAGAGGAAAGAAAAAGGAAGTAAATTTTTTTCACGGTATAAATTTTAACGATTAGTTAACTAAGATAAAATAAAAATTTTAAAACGCAATGGTTTTTTTGGGAAAAGATTTGGGATTGGCGTTGAGGAATTCATTCAGAGCGATAACGGAGAATCTTACCCAAAGAACAGATTACTCCCTGCCTTGCCGGCAGGCAGGCTTCGTCGGGATGACGGCACACAAAGGAATCTAACTAAAACCGTAAGTACGATAAAAGCCTTTAGAGCCCTTGTAGATCAAAAGTCCTTTGCCTTTGTAAGCGGCATCATATAAGCCGGGAACCATTGTGTAATCGGGTGTAAAATCGCCTTGCTTTATGCGCTGCTCCCTGAAGTTTTCCATGGCTTCATAATCCTTCACTGTAATTTTATAACGCTTCTCGATCAATTCTTTTAAGCCGGCACGTTTGGCTACTTCTTTTGATTTGTCGGTGTACTTCATGCAATAAAATTCAGCACAAGAACCCGAGCCATAAGAAAATATACCAATCCGGTCATCGGCTTTAAGATCATTTACGGTATCTATCAGTGCTAATAGTGCAACAAAAATACTTCCTCCGTAGGTTCCTCCAATATCTTTTGAATAAGAGATGGAAGGCAACACTTTCTTTTTAAAACTTTCTGTTACTTCATCCGCACTTGGACTGGAACTCATACCCATTAGTAATTTATGGGCACGAAAACTAATTCCGCTAAACGGAACGTGATAAACATTATACTTAAAGTAGGAGTTGAAGTCGACGTTGCCAACATTCAATTCAAAATCTTCGTAGGTAGCCGCTAAAGCTTCCATGTATGAGAACAAACTGTGTTCGCTGTTACCGGTTTCTAACCATGGCAAAGGACGAATAACATCGGCAACTTCGTGCGCATAGATCCCAAACTTTTCAACTTCTAATTCCAAAAAATCAGGTTTATCGGAAACCAACAATGCAACGGAACCGCCGCCGCACACATATTCCCAAGGTTTATGAATGGAGTTTAAACTTTCATCGGTAGTAATAACTAAAGCTTTTTGTCCTTTTTTTGCCATACCGGATGCTAGCCAGCCAATTGCCATTTTAAGAGCGGCAGTGCCCGAATAACAAGCAATTTTTACTTCAAAATGGCGGCAAGCACTTGGCAAACCTAAATGTTCGAACACCCATGAACTAAGCGCTTTTTCTCCGTCTAAACCGGTTTCTGTAGCTAATATAAGTAGACCAATAGAATCAATATCTTCTTTAGTAAGCATTGGTTTTGCGGCATTCACGGCCATGGTAACGGTGTCTTCCCAAGGTGGGTTAACGCCACGTTTTTCTACCATTAACTCTTTGCGCATATGGGCAACATCGTATCCGCGTTCTTTTGCCAGTACTTCAAGGTCTAGTTGAAGTGCAGTTGGATAAATGTTTATTTTTTCTATACCGTATTTTTTTTGTTCCATTTTATAATCTCAACAAAAATAGCAATCTGTTTTTAATTGTGGTATAAATTTTGGCTAAAGCCGAGCTATATTAATTTTTTTCTATTCCACGACCTGAAGGTCGTGGCAAAGGGTCATACCAACCGTTGCATCAGATTCAACAAGAGGTTCATTTTCCTTTTTTCATACCATTAAATTTTAATGTTCAGCGAATTTGGCTGATTTTAGCCATTTAGCCACGACCTTCAGGTCGTGGAAGTATTAGACCCAATAATTTTGGCTTTAGCCAAATCTATTTCTAATTGATGCATTTTT
>JANYBY010000181.1 GCA_025360565.1 Bacteroidota bacterium | reverse complement strand
GGGGCTTGAAGTGAAAGCGCGAAAAGGCGCCCAAATAAAATAAAATTTAATGATACTTTTTGAGGGACGACTAGAAAATTGAACTTTAATTTTTGAGAAACCTTGCCCTTTTGTTACCCGGCTCGATAAAATAAACTCCTTAGGGTAAGTTGGCAATATTAAGATTTGCTTTTAAGCCTTCGATTTTTTCTTGTTTTCTTATTATTCCAAGGCAATCATAAATAGTTTTAGTTTCCGCAAAAAAGAACGCATATTATTTGATAGAAGCCCGCCTTTTTTTCTCGCGTGTAATTAGATTCAATTCGCGACCTGTTTGCCCTTTTACACTTGTGTTTTCCTGCGCCCGACGGATCAAGTAGGGGAGCACATCTTTTACAGGGCCATAGGGTACATATTTGGCCACGTTGTATCCGTTTAATGATAAATTATAACTTATGTGGTCGCTCATACCAATGAGCTGTGAAAAGAATATTCTTTTATCTGAAGATGCTATTTTATGTTCTGCCATCAGATCCAATAACAGCATACTGCTTTTTTCGTTATGTGTTCCGGCACACAAACCCATGACGTTTATATTTTCAACACATAATTTTAAAGCGGCGTTATAGTCCTTATCGGCATTTTCTTTATTTGTTTGAATAGGCGAGGGGTAATTCATTTCAAGGGCGCGCTTTCTTTCTTTTTCCATGTATGCTCCGCGAACCAATTTGGCGCCAATGTGGAAACCGTTAGCTTTCCCCTTTTCAATAGTTTGTTTTAAATAGGCAAGCCGATCATGCCTGTAAAACTGATAGGTGTTGTAAACAATGGCCTGCGATCTATTGTGCTGCGCCATGTTTTCATTTGCAAGCTCATCAATAGCCGGTTGGATCCAGCTTTCCTCCGCATCAATAAAAATAGCTTGTTTATTTTCTGAGGCTGTTTTACAAATCTTATTTACTCTGTTTTTCACTTTAAGCCACTCAGCATTTTCAATTTCTACCAACTTTTCGCCGGAGCTTACTTTAGCCAGTAGATCAAATCGTGCAAGGCCTGTAACTTTAAAAACGCAAAAAGGAATGTTAGGATCATTCTTTGCTTTATGAATAGTTTCAAGCGTCTCGTTGAGGCAATGGTCAAAATCCTCTTCACTTTCTTTTCCTTCAACACTGTAATCTAAAATGGTGCCAATGTTGTACTTACCAAGTTGGGCAATGGTTTTAGAGCAATCTTCAATATTTTCGCCGCCCACAAATTGTTTAAAAATGGTATTTTTTATTAAGCTTTTAAATCCAAAACGAAGGGCAAGCGGAGCAAACCCTGCACCGTATTTTACAAGAAAAGGATTACCGATCAATTTAAATAAAAAGTAAGACCGCTTTAATTCAGGATCAGATTTAGCTTTAAAAGCATTTTCGGTATTATCAAACGAGATCATTTATCTGGAAGTTAGAATTGAGATTGTATAAGTGAGATTATAAATATAAAATTTTAGTATCCGAAAATATCTTTGAGGGTTAAAAATTTAACGCTTCCGTATTTTTCTAAAACTTTAAGATCAAAACCGTCTTTTTTTCCCAACACTAAAAGTGTGGTAGGTTTGCCTTTAATGGTTTGTTCCTGAAATTTTTTAACATCGTTAAACGTGTATAGTTTTACTTTTTCAAAAATTTCTTTTCTCATGTCGGTTTTAATTCCAAGATCTTGGGCTGTAAGATAATTAAAAAGTATATCTGCCTTTGTGATCCTTTGTGAACGGATATCCTGAAGAACGGCTTCTTTTGCCGCGTTAAAGCTGTTATCCGCTTTTGGAATGTTTGTTAATAGATCGCGCATGCCTTTTATGGCATCGGCTAACTTGTCGGCCTGCGAACCGATATAAGATATATTAAAACACTTTTTAGTTAATTTATCCGGGATTTGAAATCGAGAATACGCTGAGTATGCAAGGGCTTTTGATTCGCGTAGATCTTGGAAAACAACACCACTCATGCCTCCTCCAAAATAACTGTTATACATTGTTACAATCGGTACTATTGCGGGATCAAAAGTTTCACCGTTCGTTAGCATAATGATCTCGGCTTGTTTCATGTCGTAGTCAACTACGTAAACAGTATTATCTAATTTTTTATCTTCAAATTTTAGCGGAGGAGGAACCGGTAAAAGTGAAGCGGGTACGATGTGATAATCGTTTAAACTTTTTTTCAACTCTTCTATTTCCTTAGGACCATAATATAAAACGTTATGCTGAAAAGAAGGCAAACCTTTTATTTTAACGGTTATATCGGCTGCCGATAATTTAGTCAGATCAGCGTCGCTCACCGTATTTGAAAATGGATTTAAACTGCCGTATAGCGCATAATTAACCATGCCGTGATTGAGGATCAACTGTTTTTGCAGTTTATTATCATTCCGTTCTTTAATAAAATTAGCGATCAAATTTTTCAAAACCGTTTCGTCAACGATTGGGTTGGCTAATATTTTTTCGAAGAGCTGAAGTGCTTTATCAAAATTCTCATTTAAACCTGTTAAGTTTATCCATGTATTTTCATCATCACAAAAAACATCAAAAGAACAGCCGAGTTTGTAAAGCTCTTGTTTTACTTGGATGGCGCTCATATCCTTGGTGCTTAAAAACGGAATGTATTTAATGGCAAAAGGCAAAACATTATCACTGTTTTTACCGATATCGAACTTGTAATACAATTCAAATAATTTATTTTCGATGTTTTTATTATATAATAACTCAATGTTAGATTTAAGGGTGGCTTTAGTGATGTCCTTATTATAATCAATGTATTTTGGTTCGATGGGCGGAGGGGTAGATCTCATAATGTTTTTTACAAAAGGAGAGGCGTTATCCCTGTCTACTTCTACCGGTGTAATGGCGGGCTTCTCAACTTTTTGAATAGACTTGTCTTCGCCGTTACGCTTATAAACTACTACATAATTATTGTTATGAAAATTTTTAATGGTATAATCAATGACTTCTTGTTTGGTGATCTTCGAAATTCTTTCGAGTCTGTCTGTTTCGGCTTGCCATCTTAAACCATTGGTAAAAGCGTCGAGCATTTCGTGTGCTCTTGCTTCATTGGATTCAAGTGCTTTGGTCTTCCGTAATTTTAATTCAGTAATAGCAGCTTGGGGCAACCAATCCGGAAATTCTCCTTTTTTAAGTAATTCAACTTGTTCCAAAAGTAATTTTTCAACTTCTTCTAATGTTTGCCCTTCCTTTGGCTGGCCTGTTATACCAAACATGCCGTAATCTTTTAAAGGGTAATAAATATCGAAACCATTTAAGATCTTTTGTGCTTGAATTAAATTAAGATCCATTAAACCGGCATTCCCGTTAAAAAGTATCAGCGCTATTAAACTGCAAATATCATCGTCCTTACTTCCTGTGCCTGCAAAGCGCCAGGCCAGATTTACACTGGCGGGGTCAGGGCCCAAAACTTCTTTTACAACTTTTTCGGTAATGGGTGTTTCGGGCTCAAACTTAAAGGCATCAAATGGTTTTGATTTAAACGAACCAAAGTTCTTTTCAATTTCAATGATTACTTTATCGGGATCAAAATCACCGCTCATTACAACGGCCATGTTATTTGGAACATAATATTTATTGAAATAATTATTGATCTCAACCATTGATGGGTTTTTTAAATGATCGATGGTGCCAATTGTAGTTTGAGTACCGTAAGTATGTTTTTGAAACAACCCTTCCATTAATTTTTCGTACACTTTATCCTCGTCACTATCCAGACAGCGGTTTTTTTCTTCATACACGGCTTCTAACTCGGTGTGAAATAAGCGCAAAACTAATTTGCGAAAACGTTCTGATTCTATTTTTAACCAGTTGCCTATTTGGTTTGAAGGAATATCGCACTGATAAACTGTTTGGTCAAAGGAGGTAGAGGCGTTACTTCCGTCGGCACCAATAGAGGCAAGCATTTTGTCATATTCGTTGGCAATGCTATACCTTGAAGCTACTCCGCTTATGCTGTCAATGCGGTGATAAATATTTTTGCGGATTAAAGCATCTGTTGTTTTGCGATAAACTTCGTATAGATCCTCAATTTTTTTTATTTCGGCACTTTCTTTTTTCCAGTCTTTGGTTCCAAAAACATCGGTTCCTTTAAAAACCATGTGTTCCAAATAATGTGCAAGCCCGGTGGCATTTGCCGGGTCATTTTTGCTTCCGGCATTTACCGCAATGTATGTTTGAATGCGCGGCGCGTTCTTGTAAACAGATAAATAAACTTTCATCCCGTTCTTTAACGTATAAATACGAGCGTTTAATGGGTCGTTCAAAGCGTATTCGTATTTGGTTGGCGTATTCAAGTCGGCCACAGGCTTAGCATTGCCGCCGGGTTTTGTTTGAGCGGTAATGCTTGCTGTAAGGATGAATAAAATAAAAACGCGAAAAAGTTCGTTTACCTTCATGGTTTTTTTTGTAAGATTAATAATCAATTTCAAGGTCGAAGCGTTTTTTTAATTCTAAAAGAGCGGCGTTTTTTTCGGCCATACTTTTAAAAATGTCTGCCGGCTTATAAGCTTTTGTTTGTGCTTGCGTTTTGGTGATCGCTATTTCAAGCCCAATTAAATTCGTATTTAAATTTTTGCGGATCTCATCTAAAAAATCCTGTTTAATATTTTGAAGCTGTTCCCGCTGCGTTTCATTATTTATGGTTAGCGTAATTAAATTGTTTTTAAACTCAATACCGGAAGTTGTAAGGGTAACAAATAATTGCCGCGAACCTTGTTGCTGCTTATTTTCAGCATAGGCAAAAATGGCCGCTTTAATGGCGTCAAACGTAAGCTCTGTTGTATTTGTTGTTTCAATAACGGGATCATTGGATACAACTTTTTTTTCTTCTTTAACAAGCGTTACGCTTTTAGCTTCATTTAAACTAAAACCCGATTTAATTTTTAATTCATTAAAAGAAACAGTTGGTTTTTCGGCAAATTTAATTTCGGGTTCGCTCACTGCCGAAATTTTTTGAACAGGTGAACTTGCTGTAGCTGTAACGGAAGCTTGAATAACAGTTTCTAGATCATCCTTTTTTTTTTCTGCATCGGTCGACGCAGTTAAAAAAGTTAATTGCATTAAAGCCATCTCAACAAGCAAGCGCTGGTTTTTGGCGTTCTTATAACTTACATCTGTTTTACTAATTAGCGCGAGTGACTTTAGTAAAAATGGTAAATTGCATTTTTGTGATTGAACCGCGTAACGCTGTTTTAAAGTTTCGCTCACTTCTAACAAGGCCACCGTTTGCGGATCTTTACTTACCAATAAATTTCGCAAATGTTCGCCAAGGCCTAACAAAAAATTATGCCCGTCAAATCCTCTTTTTAAAATATCATCAAAGGTGAGCATTATCTCGGGCAAATTTTGCACCATAAATGCGTCGGTTATTTTAAAATAATAATCGTAATCAAGTACATGTAAATTCTCAACAACCTGTTTGTAGGTTAAATGATTTCCGGTAAAAGCAACCATTTGATCAAAAATAGAACAGGCGTCGCGTAAACTGCCGTCAGCCTTTTGTGCTATAACCTGCAAAGCTTCCGGTTCAGAACTTACACCTTCACTTTTTGCCATAAACGCTAAATGCCCGCTTATATCTTCCGGTTTAATTCGATTAAAATTAAAAACCTGGCATCGCGATAAAATAGTTGGAATTATTTTATGTTTTTCCGTTGTGGCTAAAATAAATTTGGCGTGTTTTGGCGGTTCTTCAAGCGTTTTTAAAAATGCGTTAAAGGCAGCGGTGCTTAACATGTGCACCTCGTCAATAATATAAACTTTATATTCGCCAAGTTGTGGCGCAAATCTTACCTGGTCAACTAAATTCCGAATATCTTCAACCGAATTATTACTCGCGGCATCTAATTCATATACATTTAACGCGGAGCCGGAATTAAAAGAAGTGCAGGATTCGCATTTATCGCAGGCTTCACCTTCGGCACTTATGCTAAAGCAATTAATTGTTTTTGCAAAA
>JANYBY010000401.1 GCA_025360565.1 Bacteroidota bacterium | reverse complement strand
AAATAAGATTCGTGTCCCGCATTTTTAAACCACAAAGCAAGGTATTCGGCTGTGCCGCCAAAGATGGCAACCGTTAGTGCATATGGTAAACCAACACCAAGAGCCCTGATCTCGGCCGGAAATAATTCGGCTTTCACAACTGCATTAATACTTGTGTAACCGCTTACAATTAAAAGTCCTGCCATTAATAAAAAAAATGCTGCATACAATGAGTGAGTATTTCCTAAAGCGGTTAAAAGCGGAACTGTACAAAGCGTTCCCATAATTCCAAAACCTATCAGTAAAGGTTTTCTTCCTATCTTATCAGACAAAGCACCGAACAGTGGTTGCAACACAACAAAAATTAATAAAGAAATAAAAGAAATAAGGGTTGATTCTCCTTTTGTAAGATGAACGGTGTTAACCAAAAATTTCTGCATGTAATTTGTGTAGGTATAAAAGGCAAGTGTTCCTCCTAATGTTAAACCCATAACAGTTAAAATGGCTTTAGGGTGTTTTAATAATTCTTTAATGGAGCCTTTTTTTTCGGAGCTCACTTTTTCCGTTGCAAATGATTCCGTTTCCTGAAGACTTCTTCTTAAATAAAGAGCCACCAGCGCGAGGATGGCGCCAATTACAAATGGTATTCTCCAGCCCCATTCGTGCAGCTGCTCCTCGGTTAAAATTAATTTTTGTAAAATAAGCTGAATGCCCAGGGCAATTAATTGTCCACCCACAAGCGTTACATATTGAAAACTTGAATAAAAACCTCTTCTGTTCTTTGTGGCCATTTCGCTTAAGTAAGTTGCCGAAACACCGTATTCGCCGCCTACACTTAATCCTTGCAGAAGTCGTGCAATAAGCAATAGCACAGGTGCCATAACGCCAATTGTATTGTAACCCGGTGTAAGGGCGATGAGCAAAGAGCCTAACGACATTAATAAAACAGACAGTGTCATTGCTTTTTTCCTGCCGATCCTATCAGCAATACCGCCAAACATCCATCCTCCAATGGGTCGCATTAAAAATCCGACGGCGAAAATTCCGGCGGTGTTCAATAATTGGGCTGTTGCATCCTGTTGCGGAAAAAAAGCCGAAGAAAAATATAAGGAGAATGCTGAATAAGCATACCAATCGTACCATTCAACCAAATTGCCAATTGATCCGCCAATAATAGATCTTAATCTTTGGCCTGATATTTTTTCGGGTTGTTCCACTATAACTTAAAGCTGCTAAACTATTTTTCGCTTTTATTCCGTTGAAAGGTCATTTCTTACTGATAAAAATAAATCTCCGCGCCTCTCGGTATTCTTTGTGTTCCGCGTAAATTAAACGATCCGCCCATCCTTCATCGTCAAGGTCCTGTCGGCCATTTGGGCCAGTTCCGCGTTGTGCGTTACAATTACAAATGTCTGATTGAGGTCATCTCTTAACTTAAAAAACAATTGGTGAAGCTCATGCGCGTTCTTACTGTCAAGGTTACCGCTTGGTTCATCGGCAAAAACAACTTTAGGTGAATTGATCAAAGCCCTTGCAACCGCTACTCGCTGCTGTTCACCACCACTTAATGCATTTGGCTTGTGCGTTAACCGGTCCTTTAAATTAAAAAGTTCTAATAATTCAGCAGCTTTTTTTTCGGCGTCTTTTTTATTTTGTTTGCCAATAAGAGCGGGAATAATAACATTTTCCAAAGCAGTAAACTCGGGCAATAACTGATGAAACTGAAAAACAAAGCCAATATTTAAATTTCTGAAAGCCGCTAATTTTTTATCTCCTAATCCAAAAACATTTTCATTATTAATTATTACCTCGCCGCTATTAGGCCTATCCAAGGTACCCAAAATAGTAAGCAAGGTTGTTTTGCCTGCGCCCGAAGAACCCACAATGGAAACGATCTCTCCTTGTTTTATTTCAAGGTCAACACCTTTTAAAATTTCAAGGTCGCCATATTTTTTATGAATGCCTTTAGCAACGATCACATTATCGGTTTTTGTTTCGTGACCCAATTTAGTTTCTGCGCCCATTATTTTCTGTTACAAATATCCTATAAATTATTTATTCTGATCTTTACTTAACATTTCCCCTACTCTTTTATCAATTATCAGGGTAAGATCATTATCGCTTATTTTACTCATCTCAATCCACCTGAACGATTGTGCTCCGGCTTTCTTCACATAATCAAAAGGTTTTTCGGAAACTTTGAAGGTCATCTTTTGTGCCGTTTCAACGATATAATAAATACTTATTACCTGACTATTTGTATCAAAAGATGAGGAAACAAAAAAATCAGTGGTATAAAAATGCCTCGCAACAGTAATTTTAAGATCAAGTTCTTCTTTAAATTCCCTTATTAAACAATCTATGGCACCTTCCCCAAATTCGAGGCCTCCGCCCGGAAACTTGGTAATATTATTTCCTTTTATGTATTCGTCGGAAACAAGGACATGATTGTCCCTTATTAAAATACCGTACACTCTTAGGTTAAATCGTTTTATCACCAAGGTAAAATTATATAAATATTGCAGAAGTACAAATGTTTAGCATACAATGCAGGGGATTTAATACGTATAAACTATTCACAAATTTCTTTAAAAAGACAATAATATGCTCATTAATATAGTATAAGAATAAAACCATAATTGTTATATTCGCTCTTTCATGGGTAAAAATCTGGTAATCATTCCAACTTACAACGAAATTGAGAACATTGAAAAAATGATTCGCAAGGTTTTTAGTTTACCCACCCTTTTTAATGTGTTGATAGTGGATGACGGGAGTCCCGACGGTACCGCACAAAAGGTAAAACAACTGCAAACAGAATTCAGTGATAAATTATTTTTAGAAGAGCGCAAGGGTAAGCTTGGCCTGGGTACAGCGTATATTCACGGATTCAGATGGGCGCTTAAAAGAGATTTTGAACACATTTTTGAAATGGATTGCGATTTCAGTCACAATCCGGATGATCTTATTCGTTTGTTGGAATCCTGCGAAAAAGGAGCAGACGTTACTGTTGGCTCGCGTTATGTAAAAGGTGGCAACGTGAGTAATTGGGACATGAAACGGATTTTGCTTTCGTATTTTGCATCATTGTATGTAAGATCGGTACTGTGGTTCAATGTAAAAGATACCACCGCGGGTTTTGTATGTTACAAACGAAAAGTTTTAGAAACAATAGATCTTGACCGTATAAAATTTATGGGTTACGCTTTTCAAATTGAAATGAAATACAGCGCTTATAAAAAAAGATTTAAAATAGCCGAGATTCCTATTACGTTTGTTGACCGTGTTGAAGGTGTAAGCAAAATGAGCACCAAAATTTTTAAAGAAGCTTTCTGGGGTGTTTTTCAAATTCGCTTCGCGAAAAGAGACTAACCACGGAGACGCGGAGACCACAGAGGAACACGGAGTTTAGTTTGTTTCTTGTTTCTGCCTCTCGTCTTGTCTCCCTTATGTCCTGACTCTTGCTTCCTGCCTCTATAGAAAAATAAATCCGAAATCTTATCAAAATCTTCATATCTTAGATATAAATATTCATCCAAATTACATGAAAAATATTTTTTTAATTCTCTCCTCCTCTTTTTATTTTTCAGCCATTGCCCAGGGGCCCGCGCTTCAATGGGCTAAAAGTTTTGGCGGTGCAAATGGAGAACAGGGCCAATCAATTGCGATTGACGCTTTGGGGAATGCTTACGTTACCGGTAGTTTCGCGGGAGTGATTGATTTTGATCCGGGGCCCGCCATTTTTAATTTAACGGCAAATGGTAATGTTGATATTTTTGTTTCAAAATTAGATGCTCAGGGAAATTTTATCTGGGCCAAAAATTTTGGAGGATCAGGTGCGCATGGCGACGGTTACTCAGTTGTAACCGATGCTTCAGCAAATATTTATATTACGGGATATTTTAACGGAACAATGGATTTTGATCCGGGAGCGGGCACTTATACAATGTCCACGCCGGGAACCAATGGCGTTTATATTTCAAAATTAGATCCTTCAGGCAATTTTGTTTGGGCAAAAAGCATAACAGGAAGTCCGGGCGAACTTGGAAACTCATTAACCGTTGATCTTAATGGAAATGTTTATACTTGCGGTATATTTAATGGAGTAACTGATTTTGATCCCAACGCGGGAACTTATACTTTAAATTCTGTTGGAAGTTTTGATATTTATATTCAGAAACTTGACGCATCGGGCAATTTTGTTTGGGTAAAAAGCATGGGCGGACCTAATTCAGAATCAGCCGCGGCAATAAAGACGGATGCTTTAGGAAATATTTATACCACAGGTTATTTTCAAACAACTGTTGATTTTGATCCCAATGCAGGCACATATACTTTAATGTCGGCTGGTTTAAATGATATTTTTATTTCGAAGCTTGATCCTTCAGGAAATTTTATTTGGGCGAAAGGAATTGGAGGAATTAATAATGATCTGGGAAGTTGCATAACTGTTGATGCAATGAACAATGTTTATTTTAGCGGAGACTTTAGCGAAACTGTGGATTTTGACGCCGATGCGGGAACATATACAATAACCTCGTTCGGCTCTAACGATATTTTTATTTCCAAATTAAATTCAAACGGAACATTTGCTTGGGCAAAAAAAATGGGAGGAACTTTAACCGATGCCGGACATTCAATTAAGCTAGATAATTCGGGAAATATTTATACTACAGGGCATTACAGCGGAACAGCAGATCTTGATCCCGGGGCCGGAACCTTTACGATTACAAGCAATGGGAATAACGATGTTTTCTTTTCAAAATTAGATGCTAACGGTGATTTTATTTGGGGCGGAGGCATGGGCGGATTTAGTAACGATGGCGGAAGCGCTTTGGTTTTAGATGGCATGGGCAATATTTACAGTTGCGGCGGCTTTCAGGAAACAGTGGATTTTGAATTGGAAACAGGACAATACAATTTAACTTCCGCCGGAAATTTAGATGTATATATTCATAAGATGAGCGCTTGTTGCGCAGGGATAGAAGAAATAAAAAATTCCCATAACGAATTAAAAATTTATCCCAATCCAAATAACGGAAAATTTTCATTTATTACCGATTCAGATATTTCAAAAATTGAGATCATTAACATGGCCGGACAAAAAATTTATTTAAACAATATTCCTAACCACGGAAATGATCCTTACGCTGAAATTAATTTATCAGATCAACCCAAAGGACTTTATTTTTATAATATCATCACGAAAAATAATGTGATTTTAACTGGGAAAATTTCGGTTCATTGATGCGTCGAAGGAAGAGGAATTAAATCGCGGTTTACATTCAAAAAAAAATAGGTGCCATATTTTTAGAACTTGAAGGTCTAATGAAGTTACTTCACCAATCCCCCATTTGCTTTCAACAGTTCAGTTTCGGCTTTTTTGGTATTATATAAAGCATTAAAATAACGGGTTTGAGAATCTTCTAAATTCTTTTGTGTTTCCTGCGTTTCTAAAAAAGTAGCCTTACCAATCTTGTAACGTTCTAAAGAGATGTTTAAAATTTCTAAAGAATTCTTTAAGTTTTCTTGTTCAAGCTCTAATATTTTTTTATTCGTTAAATAATTTTGGTAGTTAATATAAACAACCGCGTCAACACTCAGTTTTGTTTGCTCTGTAACATACTTTTGGTTTAATAAATTCAATTGCCTTTCTTGCACCAATCGTCGGTTCTTATTCCCGTTAAAAATTAACCAGCTTGCCGTTAAGCCCGCGTTTAAACCCAGTTGCTGATTTAATAATACAATACCCGCCTGACTTTGATTACGTGTAAAAACATATGCGCCGTTCAATTGTACCAAAGGTAAATTAACCGACCTCGCTTCGGTTATGGTTTGATCAAGGATCAATTCATTTTGTTTTGAAATTAAAACACCTGTATTATTTATTAACACCGATTTTTTTAATTCGTCTATCGAAGGATCATAAGAACTCACAATTGTATCGGCTGTTTTAAAGTCTATGTCTACCGCCCTCACCAATAAATTACTTAAATTTACTTTAGCGATAGTTAATTGCAGTTCCAATTGCAGCTGATCGCTTTTTGCTTTATTTTGTTCCGACTCAGTTAGTAAAAGGTCCACCTTTGAATCTGAACCAATGTCGAGTTTCATCTGCGCTATTTTTTTTCGCTCTTCATAAATAGATAAGTTTTGTTGGCCCGCTTTTAGTAATTCGTTTATCCTTACAATATCATAGTACCCCAAAATAATACTGTAAGTGGTCACTTCCATCTGTTGTTTTAATTGAATGGCTGTGAGTCCTTCATTTAACTGCAAACGTTTTTTAACGGCAAACATTTTTAAGCCATCGAAAACATTCCATACCGCATTTACCGAACTTCCTAAATTATTACTTGCCGCACCTGTTTTATCCTGGGTAACCCCTGTGGCAAATTCCTGATGGGAATTTACATTGGCAAAATTTAAACTTCCGTTCAATGTAACCGAGGGCGACATGCCTGCATTGCCCAAATTATTTTGAAATTTAGAGATCTCCTTATTATTCTTTGAGATTAAAACGGCATAATTTTTCTCTAACCCAATTTTTAGAGCCTCTTCAAGAGTTAACAGTTCCTGCGCTTGCAGAAAACCATTTATTAAAAATATAATTGAAAAAAATTTAATCGTTCTCATTTTTCAATTTTTTATCTTTTACTAAAAAGGAATAAATTGCAGGGATAACATACAAGGTTAAAACCATTGATAACATGAGCCCGCCAATAATTACAATTCCCATTCCCATTCTGCTTTTTGCACCTGCACCTAAGGCCATAGCAATTGGCATGGCACCTAAAATTGTGGCAAGGCTTGTCATTAAGATCGGTCGCAAACGCGCGGTGGATGCTTCTATCAGGGCATCGTGTACATTCATTCCTCTTTTTCGCAATTGGTTTGTGAATTCAATAATTAAGATCCCGTTCTTTGTCACCAATCCAATCAACATCACCATTCCTATCTGACTAAAAATATTTAAGGTTTGGTTAAAATACCAAAGAGAGAAAACCGCACCTGCCAAAGCTGTTGGCACCGTGAGCATAATAATTAAAGGCTCAACAAAACTTTCAAATTGAGCGGCCAGCAATAAATAAATTAAAAGCAAGGCCAATAAAAACGCAAATAAAATATTTGATGAACTTTCAGCATAATCGCGCGAGGCGCCTGTTAAAGACGTTGTAAAACTTTCGTCCAAAACTTTTTTCGCGATCTTATTCATTTCATTAATGCCGTCACCAATTGTTTTTCCCGGGGCTAACCCTGCCGAAACAGTAGCAGATTGGTAACGGTTGTAATGGTACATTTGCGGAGGGGAACTTCTTTCTTTTACATCCGTAATATTATCCAACTGTATCATTTCACCTTTATTGTTCCTTACAAAAAGATCGCTCAGGTCGCGTGGATCGTCACGATTGGCCCTATCCACCTGCCCTATTACCTGGTATTGTTTATCGCCTTTAATATAATAACTAAACCGTTGTCCGCTTAAAGACAATTGAATTGTTTGGGCAATATCTGCAATTGAAACACCCAACGTTTTTGCTTTCTCACGGTTTATTTCAACCACCAACTCGGGTTTATTAAATTTTAAATTCACATCAAAGCCCTGAAAAGTTGGGTTTTTACTTACCTCTTCCATAAACTTTGGTAATTTTTCCTGCAATTTTTTAAACTCGTTGGCTTGCAGAACAAACTGAACCGGCAATGAACCACGTGGCCCGCCACTCGAGGAAATAGATTGTTCCTGAATAACAAATAATTTTCCTTCGGGAAACTGACTGATGTATTTATTTATATAATCGGCTATTTGCTGCTGCGAACGTTTCCTTTGCTGCGCTTCTAATAAAGACAAACGCACAAAGCCCGTATTCACCGCGCCTGAGCCCGCGAAACCGGGAGCAGTAACAGTTAAGCAAACATTTTTTTCCTTAACAGAATCGGTAACAAATGTAGAAACCTTATCCATCACCGCGTCGGTGGCTTCAAATGTAGATCCTTCAGGGCCGGTGTAACTCAAACGAAGCCAGTTGCGATCTTCCAAAGGAGAAAGTTCTGATTGCAATTGCGAGCCAAAATAAAAAATAGCTAAGCTAGAAAAGATCAGGATCACAAAAGCCCATTTTCTTTTAGTTAAAAAATTAGTTACCGAATTTCTGAACCAATGATCCATACCAACAAAAAATGGCTCTGACCAAATGTAAAATCTGCTTCGTCTGTTAAAATCTTTGCGCACCATTTTAGCATTGAGCATTGGTGTAAGCGTAAGTGAAACAAAAGCGGAGATCAATACCGCGCCGGCAATAACCACACCAAATTCACGAAATAACCTCCCAACAAATCCCTCTAAAAATATTACAGGCATAAATACCGCAGCGAGTGTTAACGAGGTTGAAATTACCGCCATGTAAATTTCTTTGGTGCCTTCAATCGCCGCCTGATCGGGATTCATACCCTTTTCCATTTTTTTGAAAATATTTTCTGTCACCACAATTCCATCATCCACCACCAATCCTGTAGCCAATACAATGGCGAGCAAGGTTAAAACATTAATGGAATAACCCATCACGTACATAATAAAGAAAGCACCGATCAATGAAACCGGAATGTCAATTAAAGGCCGAAAAGCAATTAACCAATCGCGGAAAAATAAATAAATGATGAGGATCACTAGAATGATCGCGATAATTAAAGTATCTTTTACTTCGTCGATAGATTTTTTTATAAAGCGCGTATTATCTAATGCAATATTAACGGTTAGGTCTTTTGGAATATCTTTTCTTAAGATCTCTAAGCGTTTATAAAATTCTTTTGAGATATCGATGTAATTTGCGCCGGGCTGTGGCACAAGTCCTAGGCCGATCATAGGCACACCCGATTCCTTTAAAATTGTTTCTTCATTCTCTGCTCCCAGTTCTACTTTTGCAACATCGCCCAAGCGGACAATATCCGAGCCGTTTTGTTTTACAATTAAAGATTCAAATTCCGGAACCGAAGTTACTCTCCCAATGGTGTTAACCGTTAGTTCTGTATTATTTCCTTCAATTTTTCCGGAAGGCAAATTCACATTTTCTTTATCTAAAGCGGTTTTAATATCAAGAGGTGTTAAATTAAATGCCGCTAATTTTTTTGGTTCCAAACGTATGCGCATCGAATAACGACGTTGACCCCAAATTTGAATGGAACTTACTCCGGGAATAGTTTGCAGATTTTGTGCGATCACATTTTCGGCATAATCACTTAACTCAAGCAGCGAACGCCTGTCGCTTATTATGGTCAGTGAAAGAATAGCATCGCTATTGGCATCCGCTTTTGAAACAACCGGAGGCGCATCAATATCCAAGGGCAATTGGCGCACGGCTTGTGCTACTTTATCACGCACATCATTCGCCGCGGATTCGAGATTGGAACTCAAATTAAATTCAACCGTAATAATACTTGAGCCCTGATTGGATGCAGCAGAAATAGTTCTTATTCCCTCAATACCATTAATAGCTTTTTCAAGCGGTTCGGTGATCTGCGACTGAATAACGTCCGCGTTTGCCCCTGTATAATTTGTACGAACCGTAATTACAGGAGGATCAATGGACGGAAATTCGCGCACACCCAAAAAGCTGTAGCCAATAGCACCAAACAGCACAATGATGATAGACATCACCGCGGCAAGCACCGGCCTTTTTACACTAAGGGAAGCTAAGTCCATTTTAACTGCGCGGTTTATTTAATTTTATTTGAGCTCCTTTTTTCACCGTCATTAATCCTGTGGTAAGAACTGTATCGCCAATAGTTAATCCTTCCAGGATCTGGATCTTATCATCGGTTCTTATTCCGGTTGTAACTTTTACTTCTTCCGCTGTTCCGTTCTTACAAAGAAAAACTTTTTGTCCTTTTAAAACTGGGATAATACTTTGTGTTGGTATCATGATCGAATTAGAAGTTTCGCCAAGGTCAACATATACTTTTACAAAACTTCCGGGATAAAATGTTTCATTACCGCTGTATATAGCGCGGCCACGAAGGGTTTTGGTGGTTTCATCAATTTTGGGTTCCAACGCGTAAATTTGCGCGGTAAATGTTTTTTCGGATTCGGTTTTATCCGTTGAGAATTGAACGTTCAATCCTTTTTTTACAGATGAACTGTATTTTTCGGGAATTGAAAATTCAATGAACAAAGGTTTTATTTGCACCAATGAAGCTATCACTTGAACTGGACTAACAAAGGCCCCTTCTGAAATATTTTTTAATCCAACCACCCCGCTAAAAGGCGCGTTAATATATGTTTTTGCCAATTGCGCGGTAATATAGGATTGGTCGGCTTTAAACGATGCCAGTTCGTTTTCCTGTATATCAAATTCTTCCTGACTTATGCCTTTAATGACCAATAATTTTTTAAGCCGGTCTAATTTTTCTTCCGATAATTTTATCTGGATCTTACTTTTTTGAAATTGCGCCTGAAGCTCCGCATCGTTCATTTTAATTAATAAAGCGCCCTTCTCAACTGTTTCTCCTTCTTTAAAATAAATAGTTACTACTTTGCCGGCCACTTCGGGTTTAATTTCAATTTCATTTAAAGCGCCTATTTTACCTGTTGTATAAACATTATTACTTAATGATGAAGTTTGTGCCACAAAATAATCGGCTGTGGTAGGGCCTGAAGGCTTTCCTTTACCTGCAGCGGGCGCCCCGGTGTTTTTTTTAGGGAAGAAAATAAATTTAGCCCCGATCAAAACGCCTAAAACAATAACTACAATTATCCAGTTGGGAATTTTTTTCATTTAAACTTTTTTGGTTTTTTATACTTAAATAATAATTCGTTTTTCGGAACATCTTTTAAATTTTCAGTTAATTTTTCTAAAACTTTTTTAAATGTGTTCTTATCCTTTCCAGAAATATTGGTGAACATTTTTTTGTCAATGGCCGCAAAACTCTTAACTATCTTTTTGGTTTCCTGTACTCCTTTTTTTGAAAGGGAAACATAATGCTGTCGCCTATCGTCGGGGTTTACTTTCCGTTCTATAAAGCCTGCTTTGGCAAGGCTATCCAGCTTTTTTACCATGGCAGTTTTATCTAAATATAAACTGTCGCAAATATCCTGCTGGCAGCAACAGCCGTTGTTATTTTGGATATAATAAAGAATGGTAAAATACCTTTCCGCCTCCGTCTCTTCAAGGTCTTTTGACAATACCCCATAATAGATCTTTGAAAGGATCATGGTCTTTGTACCGATGGGTATTTCTATTTCCTTTTTCGGAGATGCCATGTTTAATAGTTGTAAAACAAAATAGTTTGCAAATATAACTAATTTGTGGAGAGTGGGTGTTATATAAAATACAGATTAACGTTAAAATATTTGAATCCTTTTCCTTCTACGAATTACGAATTGGATACGAATGTACGAATCTGGTGTTTAAGCATCTCGATTCGTAAATTCGTATAGATTCGTATTTCGTAGATATAATCAGTATTTCGTAGAGTTGATCTTTTATGCTAATTTTGTTGGTATATGAAACAACTCATTTTATTCATTTCTTTCTTCATTACTATGCTAATGGCAGCCCAGGAAAAACATTTAAAGAACCTGACACGGCTCACCAATGGCGGAGATAATGCCGAAGCTTATTTTTCGCCGGATGGAAAATCCGTTTCATTTCAAAGTAATAATAAAAATTGGGGGCTGCATTGCGATCAAATTTTTAAAATGGATCTTAAAGACGCGGCTAAAGACAGCCTATACAAACCAAAATTGATCAGTACCGGTAAAGGCCGCACCACTTGCAGTTATATTATGCCAAACGGAAAAGATGTGTTGTACGCAAGTACGCATTTGGCCGGTGACAGCTGTCCGCCAACCGTTGAAATTAAAGGTAAATACCTTTGGGCCGTTTACCACTCCTTTGATATTTTTGTTTCAGATAAAAAAGGAAAAGTAATAAAACAATTAACCAATGCCGAAGGTTACGATGCCGAAGCCACCATTTCGCCTAAGGGTGACAAAATTGTTTTTACCAGCATTAGAAGCGGCGACCTGGAATTATGGACGATGGACATTGACGGAAAAAACCAAAAACAAATTACAACCGGTTTAGGTTATGATGGCGGCGCATTCTTTTCGTCCGACGGAAAACGTTTGGTATTCCGCTCTTCACGCCCTAAAACAGAAAAAGAAATAAAAGAATACAAAGAATTACTTTCTAAAAATTTAGTTGCACCCACAAATATGGAGATCTATACCTGTAATGTTGATGGTAGCGACCTTAAACAAGTTACAAATTTAGGCAAAGCCAACTGGGCACCTTTCTTTCATCCAAATGGTAAAAAAATAATTTTTTCAACCAATCATCACAGTAAAAAGGGATACGATTTTCAATTGTTCATGATAAATGATGACGGAACCGGGTTGGAACAAATCACCAACGAAAGTATCTTTAACGCTTTTCCTATGTTCAGTTCCGATGGCAAGAAATTAATTTTTTCTTCTAACCGTAAAAATCACGGTACCCGCGATACGAATTTATTTATTGCGGAGTGGGTTGACTAGATAGTTTAAATTTATTTAAAGCTCGAAATTGTTTAAAACCGAAATTTGAACAGCTTTGAGTAATTTGAACCATTTTAAACCAATTTGAACGATTATTCAATACGTTCGCGGTACAAAAACTTTTCCTGTGTACTGTCAAAAGGCCTGTAAACATAATATACGTAGCCATCTTTAATTTTTATTTTTTCGGCACTGTGGTGTTTTAATTTATATGTTTTAACTTCCTTTCCTGTTTGATGATTTATTTGTTTTAAATAATGGTGCCCATCTTTACTAAAAAAAGCATACACTTTATTTTCAAATTTATCTACATACAATTGTCTCTTCCATTCGCGCCAGTTCTTTGGGTGGTGGTAATTTATTTTTGCGCTATCTATTAATTTATTTTTTTTATCGAAATGATACACATGATCTGTATAATGGTTAAAAATACAAATAGTGTCGTTCAAAATAAAAAGCGGCGCATAAATAGGTTCATAATACATGCTCTCGGTAAAACCGCTCATTAAAGCGGCAATGATACATTTGTCAGTTTTAAGTCTGAGTGCCATTCTCCTTGCCTCTAATTGCATT
>JANYBY010000370.1 GCA_025360565.1 Bacteroidota bacterium | reverse complement strand
TCCGTTGGCAAAATTACCTTGAACTGCAACTTGGCCGTTCTCGTATTTATATACCTGAACGCCTTCACGTTTACCGGCCTCGTTAAATTTAAAATCGTGTTGCACCTGGCCGTTATCATAATATTGTTTTAACGCGCCTACCCAGCGGTTATTTTTCCATTGGCCTTCTTCCTGTACTTTTCCGTTCTCATAATAAACAATGGCGTAACCATCGGGGCGACCGTTAATAAAAGTGATCTTGTTTTTTGGAATACCGTTACAAAAATACTCCATCCAAATTCCGGTTTTGCGATTTTCTTTGTAATCGCCTTCTTCTACTTTTTGAGCAGAAGCGTAACAGGTATTTGGTTTATGTTTCCCCAACAATATCCAATGCTTTTGTTTTTTGCCGCCAACATCTGTATAGTTGATAGTGTCTTTTGTGTTGGGAATAACCTCAAAGGTTTGCGCCACACTTTGCGAAAAAATGCAACTGCCCCAAAAAAGAAATAAAGCACCTAATAGATTTAAATTCATGTGGCTGAAGTTTAAGTTATACAATAATAAAGTTAATTATCAAAAGGAACAATTAAAAGTATATACGGCATTTATTATCAACAAATTAGAGAAAATTAGACCAGATAATTCATTTTAACGACGAAGTATGGGTCTTTAATAGCTCTTTAACCGAAAATAAAGGACAAGCCTTTTTTAGCGTGTTTTAACCGGGTAAAAACACTTTTTACCTTTATTATTTTGTTTTTTTAGGGGGATTACCTGTTTTGAGAGGCTGTTTTGTTATAGGTTTTACGGTTGGAGTTGCCGAGGGCATGGATTCTAATTTCTTTTTTACTGCGTCAAAAATATTGTCAGAAGGCTCGCTGTAAAGTGGACCATTATTGCTTGTGCCCGCATTAAGCACATACTTGTACCCGCCTTCTCTAGCAACCGCCTCAATGGCTTTTTTGGCTTTTTGTAAAATGGGAGCACCCAATTCGGCTTGTTTACGTTGAATATCTTGTCCGGCCTGGGCTTTAAAATCATCTATTCGTTTTTGAAGTTGGTTTATATCTGCCTCTTTATTATCCTTAACAGGCTGACTCATGGTTTCTTTTTTCTCGAGATAGTCTTTGTACTTTGTTTCGAGTTCGGTTTGCATAGTTAATATTTCTCCTTCAAAACCCTTTAAATAATTTTGAACCTCATCTCTTGCCACCTTTGTTTCGGGCATGGTAGCCATTATGGAATCAAGACTAACGTGCGCGATCTTTTGAGCATTTGCAAACGGTAAAAACGCGAAAAACAATGCAACAAAAAGTATATTTTTAAATGTGTTCATTTTAATTTAATTTATTGATCCTTTGCTTTGTATCTAAAAAGGAGATTTATTTACCTTTTACAGGGGTGCCTGGGCCGCCACTTTTAGGTGGTGTTTTTGCGCCACCCGGAATATTTGCCGGAGGCATTGAATCTAATTTCTTTTTTACCGCGGCAAAAATATCTTCGGCGGGTTCGCTGTATAAAACGGTTCCGTTACTCGGGCTTGTGTCTAACACATATTTGTAGCCGCCTTCCTTTGCAACCGCGTCAATTGCTTTTTTGGCTTTTTCTAAAATAGGAGAGGTAAGTTCTCCATACTTCATCTGTATGTCCTGATTGGCCTGTTGTTTAAAGGCCTCAATGCGTTGCTGTAGCTGTTGTAAGTCTTGCTCTTTATTTTGCATAATAGGCTGACTCATTGAGGCCTTTTTTTCAATATAATCTTTGTACTTGGCTTCAAATTCTGTTTGCATGGTTACAATTTCCTGCTCAATGCCTTTTTTATAATTTTGAGTAGCGTCGGTTGCCACTTTTGTTTCGGGCATAACCATAATTAAAGAATCTAAACTAACGTGCGCTATTTTTTGCGCTTTAGTATAGGTTAAACAAGTTGCAGCGGCAATAACTAGCGCTGTTTTTTTAATAGTTGTGTTCATCATTTTACAAATTATATTATTTTTTATATCCTAATTGAATTAAAACATCATCACTCATATCGTATTTGCTGGCAGCGTAGAGTATAGATATTTGTCCGCTTTTATCTAACACAAAACCCAAACCTTTTTTTTCGGCTACCATTTTAATAGCGTTAAAAACCTTATCCTGCAAGGGTTTTACAAGCTCCTGACGTTTTTTAAACAACTCTCCATCAATACCAAATTTTTGTTTTTGCTGATCCTTCGCTTCTTTTTCTTTATTTACAATTTCGCTCTCGCGTTTCTTTTTCATATCGTCGGTAAGCAAAATGGCATCTGCCTGATAGGCTTTGTAAAGCTTATCAATTTCGGCAAATTTTCCTTCAATTTCTTTTTGCCATTGAATGCTGGTTTTATCCAACTCGCTTTGGGCGGCTTTGTATTCGGGAATTTGGCTTAAAATATAATCTGTATCAACATAACCAAATTTTGCCGCCGCGCCTTGGGCCATTACAAATCCTGAAAGAATCACCATCAGGAAACAAATAATTTTACCTCTTTTAATCATAAATTTAAGCCGTTAAATGTAAGCATTTAATACCAAATTAGTCCGGTATCATTATAAAACGTACCAAATTAAACAATATCGTTCATTTAACAATTTTTTGGATTATAACTCGCCAAGAGCGCCGCCAATGGTGAAGTGAAACTGCCCTTTGCCATTGCCAACGCTTGGGTTTCCGGGAACGGCGTCAAAGCCCCAGCCATAATCAACGCCCAATAAACCAAACATGGGTAAAAACACACGCAAGCCAACACCGGCGCTGCGCTTAACCTGAAAAGGATTAAACTTATTAAAGCTCGTCCAGGTATTGCCCGCCTCGGCAAAGCCCAAAATAAAAATAGTGGCTTGCGGATTTAAACTGATGGGATACCGCAACTCCATTGTATAACGTGAACATATTGGATCGCCGAATTGAGAAGAAATACTGTTATCGGGGTAACCGCGCAAGGCAATAATTTCGCGAGCCACAAAGTTTTGGAAACCGCTAATACCACTACCGCCCATGTAAAAGCGCTCGAAAGGAGAGAAGCCCACCGATTTACTATAATAACCTAAAAAGCCATAACCTATTTTTGTTCTTAACACTAAGTTACGCGCTTCCTTACCCTCAGCCGCTTTTTTATTGGTTAATTGGGTAAACCACTCCATGGTGATCTTATATTTTTGATATTCAATAAATTTATATCGCTCTTCGGTGGTGAGGTCGGCGTAATTTCTTTTATTCACTAAAGAATACGGCGGGGTAAACTGCATGTGTAAATTAAAATTTGAACCATGCTTAGGATAAATTGGCGCATCAATGGAGTTACGCGAAATGTTTAAACCCAAATTTAAATCGTTGGCATAACCGGTGCCGAAAATAAACGCGCTGTACTTATGCAGATCGTAATAGTTGTAACTTAAATTTGCGTACAGATTAAAATAATTGTCGGGCCATTTTAAACGCTTGCCAAAACCTAAAGTTCCGCCCCAAATACTCATGCGTTGATTGGCCGGGTTTAATACTTTTGTTGAATCGGTTTTTATAAATCGGGCAACACCATTACTGAACAGTGAATGAAAGGCGGAGAACGTTAGTGAGTTTGGTTTTTTACCGCCAAGCCAAGGTTCAGTAAAAGAAAAATTATACGACTGGTAATAAACGCCATTTGTTTGCGCACGTATACTTAATCGTTGCCCGTCGCCACTTGGCAATGGGCGCCATGCCGATTTTTTGAAAAAATTCTTTGTCGAAAAATTATTAAAGGTTACACCCAATGTACCAATAATGCCTAAGCCCTGCGATGAGCCTGCCACTTGGCTTCTGCCGCCCCAGCCACCGCTTAACTCGATCTGATCGCTCGGCTTTTCTTCAACAACATATTCAATATCTACTGTACCATCGGCAGGATTTGGCGTAGGCTTAACATCTAATTTTTCGGGATTAAAATAACCTAATTGCGATAACTCGCGTTGTGTACGAATAATATCGGTACGACGAAATAATTGCCCCGGCTTAGTTCTTATTTCCCTGTAAATTACATGGTCGTTTGTTTTATCGTTTCCTTTTATGGTTACTTTATTTATGGTGGCTTGTTTGCCTTCGTACATTAAAATATCAAAATCAATGGTATCGTTATGTACATTACTTTCCTGCGGGTTTACCTGAAAAAATAAATATCCGTCATCCATGTAAAGACTAGAAATATCCATTCCGCTTGGGTTCATATTTAATTTTTGTTCTAATTTGCTTTGGTCATAAACATCGCCCGCATGAATATTTAATATAGTATCTAACTGTCCGCTTCGGTATTTACTGTTGCCGAACCAATGAAATTTTCCGAAATAATATTTGTGGCCTTCATCCACCGTAATATCAATTACCACTTTATTTTTTTCAATAAAATAAACAGTGTCTTTTATTACCCGTGCATCGCGATAACCTTTGGCATTGTATTTATCGGCAATGGCGGGCAGATCTTTTGCCAAATTATCTTCTAAATATTTTGCCGAATTAAAAGGGTTCCACCATTTGTGGGGTTTACTGTCGCTTAATTTACGGCGAAGTGCGGCTGAACTAATAACCTTATTGCCGTAAATATTTACAGCTTCAATACGCACTTTTTTTCCTTTATCAACCCGAATGGTTAAAATAGTATGCGGCACTTTTGTTGTGGTGTCTCTTACTTGCGTAATGGTTACTTTGTTGTAATAAAAACCTTTATCTAAAAAGTGATCGTGTACGGTATTTTTAATTGAGCCCACCATGTAATCAGTTACCACGCGTTCTTTTAATAAACGTATACGCGCGCGTATATCATCCGCGTCGGATTTTTTTACATCGCCAACAAATTTAAAGCGGGATAAGCGTGGGCGTTCTACCACTTTAATAACCAAAAACGCGTTCTTGCCAATTACTTTATCTAAAATAATTTGTACGTCCTCAAAAATATTTTGTTTCCATAATTTTTTTATCGCGTCAGTTATTTGATCGCCTGGAATTGGAATTTCGTCGCCGGTTGTTAGGTTTGCTAAAAGCGTAATAACATTTTGATCGGTAAATTGCGCGCCCTGCACTGTAACGCCGCCAATGCGGTATTTTTTCGTATTTTTTATGGGCTCTACAATAAGGCTATCGCTGTTTTGCGCAAAGCTTGTTGAATACACAACCAACAATAAAAGGATATATTTTATTTTTCTGATGATCTTAATTCTGTGAAATTTGTTCGCTTGTTTGGCCAAAGCGGCGCTCTCTGTTTTGATAAGCTAAGATGGCTTTAAAAAAATCTTGTTTTCTAAAATCGGGCCAAAGCGTATCGGTAAAATAAAATTCGGCGTAGGCTAATTGCCAAAGTAAAAAATTGCTTATGCGATGTTCGCCACTGGTGCGGATCATTAATTCAGGATCGGGCCATTGATGCGTGTTTAAATATTTTTCAATATGTTTGGATGTAATTTCGGAAGCTTTTAATTTGCCGTCTTCAATTTGTTTAGCAATTTCTTTTACGGCAGTTGTAATTTCCCATTTGCTTGAATAACTTAAAGCTAATATCAACGTTACCGTAGTGTTATTCGCTGTAATATTGATGGATTCCTGCAATTCTTGCTGGCAAGAGGCGGGTAAACTTTCAATATCACCAATAACCTGAAGTTTAACGCCTTTTTTGTGAAGGTTTGGCGTTTCCATACTAATAGTAGCGATCAAAAGTTCCATTAATGCATCCACTTCGTCTTTTGGGCGATTCCAATTTTCGGTGCTGAAGGCGTAAAGGGTTAAATGTTTTACACCAATTTCGCCGCAAGCCTCCACAATTTCGCGAACCGAATTTACCCCTTCGTGATGGCCAAAAATTCTATCCTCACCGTGCTGTTTGGCCCAGCGCCCGTTACCATCCATGATAATAGCCACATGTTTGGGCACGTTATTTTTGTTTATAGAGAGCTTTAAATCCATGATTGGTGCGGTTTATACGAATTGCACCTTCGGGCAAAGATAATAAAATAGTGAAAGTAGACCTGCTAATTGCTTGACTTTTAGGATTTTTAACAGAGAAGCGGGCATGCCACGAATGACGATTCACTATTTGTTCAAAAGAGAGGGACTTTAGAATAGCAACACGCTCCTTCCAAACCAAATTATCATTCCGTATAGATGTGTCCTTATTGGAAGTCAACACCTTAGTTCTGCACCAACAAAAGTATTTATTACCCCGTTCGATCCCCTTTTTTAAATTGTATACTGATGGATGTTGGGACTAATATCCAAAAATTTATTTCTCAATAATAATTTTATGAACAGATATTTTTGAATCCGCAACTATCTTCAAAAAATAAATTCCAGTTTGAATCTGATCTGTGACTATCTCCGTTTTTTTATCATCCACAATCTTATTAAAAACTTCTTTTCCCATTAGATCTGTAATAATCAAAGCTCTTTGATGAGCATCGGTAAACAAAATTGTGAGTTTACTTTTGGCAGGATTGGGATACAGGTTTAAAGAGGACTCTTTTTTTAATTCTTCTTTTCCAAGATCAAAAATAAAATTATTTATAGTTTGATTTGTAACTACTGCAGGATTATAATCAAAGTAAATATGCCCCCTGTTTTTAATTTTTGTACCGTTTGGTAATCCGGGTTTTGGTTTCACTCTGTATTGTATAAAACCTTTTGAACCCTGCGGATCGCTAATATTATCAGGCAGCATGATGCCGGGGAAAAAGAAATTGGCGACATTGCCGTTTAGGGCCACATTAAAAGGATGGCTGTTTTCAATTACCTGAAACGTTCCGAGATCCAGGTTAGTATCTAATGTATCTAACACCCGAATATTATAGGCAGGCGCATTTCCTAAGTTTTGAAAATCGATGGTGTAGGTAAACCAATCCTGAAATCCCGGAAGAACATCAACAGGATAAACTTGTTTTTCATTTGGATCGTAAGAATTACCAACAGGATAGCAAAATGTATAGGTATTATTACTTAAGCGATTATCTCCGGCGGTTGGTGTAACCACAACACTTACGGATATTAAATTACCGATCACTGCTGATGTGGCGGTATAATTTGCCAATAAAAAAGAATTATAATTTACGGAATTAAAATCGGCAACTGAGTAAGTCGCGGTATTGCCGGATATTAAAGGAACAAGGACCCCGGGATAAGGGGCAGGACCCATAATTGAAGCTGGGCCGCTTACCTGAACTACAACTTGACCACCACCACCGCCACAATTTAAATCCCCAAGATATCCTTTGTTGCCGGCAAAAATCCACATTCCATGTAGCAGACCCGGAAATATTGGTCCCTCTAGCCTAAATGAATTGCAACCAAAATCAAATCCGGGTAAACAGTTTAAATTAAAATTTACGTTATTTATATATGGCGTACCGAGTGAAATAACAATATTTGCGGAATCAACACCCGGAGCAGGACACTGAGGAACAATCGGCGCAAAGGTTGTATCAACTACCACGGTGTAAGTTCCCGGTTGAACATTAAACACGTAAGCCGGGGAAGCGCTTGAATAATATTGCGCCACAAAACCTGTATTGTCGTACAACTGTACCGGAACCCCGCGCAAATTTATATCTGCGTTGTCTTTAACACAATTTATATTCACGTCCTTATAATTATTTCCCGCAATTACGTTCGTGCCTGGGCAATTATAAATATTTCCTGCGGTGCAAATTGGCATCGCCAATAAAGTAGGATCCATTGCAGCGGGAACGTAATTTGCCAGACATAAGGCGGGATTAGGAAGCAGCGATAGAGTTTGACTTAATTGAGAAAAAGCGGGAAAACATGTTATATTATTATTTCCGCAATATAATTTCACATCATAAGCTAATATGTTAGGTGATATATTTGTTATTAAATTATTTTCGCAATTAATAATATGGTAAACATTATTTCCGGAAATATTAGGCAATGCCGTTAAAGAATTATTATTGCAAATAAGCGTAAAGCCATAATACGTTGTTAAAGGCGGCAAGGAAGTTAGTAAATTATTAGAACAGTTCAGGCAAACGAAGTCAGTTGAACAAAATGCCTGGATTCCCCAAAGATTTGAAATTCCCAATCCTGAAACGTTGATTGTAGCGGGCCAAGTGATTGCCATAATTGCACAAGTAGTGGTTATGACATTACCTGTCATACACTGAGGAAAATTAGTATTTAGAAAAGCCAGGAAATTGGGATCAGTAACCGTATAAGTAGGAGCCTGAGCCTTAATTTTTGAACTGATTAACAAGACCAATAATAAAACTGCAAATAATTTTTTCATGCTGATTGGTAAAAACCTATTGAACACACTTTTAATTAAAGCTTAACGAAGATAATAATATTTATTTAAAGTCTTGCTAATAGCCTGACTTTTATGATTTTTAACAGAAGCTATCTTAATTGGACCTATTACTTAAGGACTAAAAAATAAGGGGATCTTAAAATCCTTCCTTATGACACTCCTGATTTAATTTTGGCAAGCGCATGGTTAAGGTCATCCCGTAAAAAAAATACCAATCTTTACTTCGCGGGTTGCCACGCATATAGCCCGGGCTGCCGCGACTAATGCCTTGAGTAATGTTAGGGTAAGTTGAGCTTACATCATCCAAATAATCGGTAAATAATTTACGAGGCCCCCATTCAATACCTAAGCCAAAAATAGATGTAATGTTCCACTTTAAGCCCACGCCAAAAGGAAGATTTAATTGATAACGGGGATAAGCGTGCCCTTGCCCTTCGGTTCTTAATCCGTTTAAATTTACGTAACCGTTGCCCAGATCGGCTTTGGGATTAAAATAATAACCGCCAATGCCTGCGAAAATAAACATGGTAAAATAATGTTTATCGTTGCCAATACGATAATCCACAAAATTAAATTCGGCAATTGCATGCAGGTCGTAGATCTCGCTTTTGAAATTTAAATTTCTTTCCAGCTGATCGGGTTCTTTGCTTTGCGAATCGCTTGCGCCAACGGAACCGTAATTAAAACCAAAACGGAATGCATAACGGTAACTGGTAGCGTATCTGAAAAAAATACCTGCCGCGGGCTGTGAATAAATAAAATGCTTTCGGGGATTAAGATCCCCTAAATAATAAGAGCCGCCGACTAAAATACCCGCCTCTTTTTGACGGAAATGGTGTTTTTTTGTCTGCGAAACCCCGCAAACACTGCAAAAACACAAAATTAATATGACCAGTTTTTTAGCCAAGCCTTTGGATAACGCAAAAATAGGGTATTTATTGCCCTAAAATGCAAGAGAAAAAGGGTAAATTTGCCACGAAATGAGCGTGCCGGAACACAGTCCTATAGGAGTTTTTGACAGCGGATTTGGCGGGTTAACCGTTTTAAAGGAAATTGTAAAAGAATTGCCCCAATACGATTATTTGTATTTAGGCGATAATGCCCGGGCGCCTTATGGTTCGCGCAGTTACGAAACGGTTTACGAATATACTTTAGAGTGCGTTAAACAATTGTTTGATAAGGGCTGTCATCTTGTAATTCTGGCCTGCAATACGGCATCGGCAAAAGCCTTGCGTACCATTCAGCAAAAAGACCTGCCAAAATTGGCGTCGAATAAAAGGGTATTAGGTGTAATAAGGCCCACTACCGAAATTATTGGCAATTACAGCAGTACTAAACAGGTTGGTGTTTTAGGCACTGCGGGAACCGTTAGTTCGGGTTCGTATATTGTAGAGATAGAAAAGTTTTTTCCGGAATTAAAAGTGTTTCAGGAAGCGTGCCCTATGTGGGTTCCTTTGATCGAGAACAATGAATTTGATAACAAGGGCGCGGAATATTTTATTAAAAAACATGTGGAGGCTTTAATGAAACAGTCGCCAAAAATAGACGCGATCATTTTAGGATGCACACATTACCCCTTAATTGAAAACAAAATAAAAAAATTTTTATCGCCGGACGTAAAGTTATTGTCGCAAGGAAACCTTGTGGCGAAGGGATTGAAGGAATATTTGAACCGTCACCCCGAAATGGAAAAGAATTGCAGCAAAAACGGATCGCTGACTTTTTTTACTACCGATATGCCGGAAGCATTTGATAAAAATGCGAGTTTATTTTTTGGGAAAGAAGTAAAGGCAAAACATTTGGCGCTTGATTTTAGACACTAATTTCACGAATTCACACAAACCATTGTTGCAACACAAAAAACAATGAAAGCTAATCTGTGTTTAATAATTAAATCAGGTTGTGGTATAGATTGGAGTAATTTTTGTAATCCCTGATTAGTGTAATTCGTGTCTTAACAACTCGAAAACCCCCTATTCAAGAATCAACTTTTTTTGAAACAGCAAATAATTATTTGGAGCTGATATTTTTAAAAAATAAAGACCGACCAATCCCGGCAGTTTAATTTCCTTTTTTGTGTTTTGAAATAAAAGCCCATGGTAAATTTCTTCACCAAGGATATTTATTATACTCACGGTTAACTGGCTTTTATCATATTTATAATCAAGTACAATTTTTCCGAAATTAGGATTCGGAGAAACATCGATGAAACCCTCAAAACCGCTTAAACCAAATTTATTTATTTCGGTATTGCAATCAATTGCGTTTATGGCAAGCCTGCCAATAATTATTTGGCCGTTGTTATTTGTTGTGGTAAC
>JANYBY010000362.1 GCA_025360565.1 Bacteroidota bacterium | reverse complement strand
GTTACCAGGGCGGACACAACGAATATTTTAAGTACATGTACGATCTTTTAAAGGAACGAGGTTGCGGACATATAAAAATATTTGGAGGCGGAGGCGGAACAATTTTACCTTCTGAAATTGACGATCTGCATAAATATGGAATCACGCGGATCTATCATCCCGACGATGGACGTTCTTTGGGTTTGCAGGGAATGATAAACGATGTGTTGAAACAAAGTGATTACGCTACCGGCGCAAATTTAAACGGCGAAGTAACACACCTTGTAACAAAAGAACATAAATCGATCGCTAAATTAATTTCGGCGGCCGAAAATTTTCATGATGAAAACAAAGAAGTATTTAAAAAAATAGCGGACGAAGCAAAAAAATCAAAAACTCCCGTGATCGGTTTCACCGGCACCGGCGGAGCAGGTAAGTCTTCTTTGGTAGATGAATTGGTTCGCCGATTTTTAATTGATTTTCCGGAAAAACAAATTGGAATTATTTCCGTTGATCCGAGTAAACGTAAAACAGGCGGCGCTTTGTTGGGCGATCGGATCCGCATGAACTCCATTAAAAATCCGCGCGTGTATATGCGCTCACTTGCTACACGACAAAGTAATTTGGCTCTGAGCAAATATGTGCAGGATGCCATAAATATTTTAAAAGTTGCGGGATTTGATCTGGTAATTATTGAAACCGCGGGCATTGGGCAAAGCGATACCGAAATTATTGAACACAGCAACATGAGTTTGTATATTATGACACCGGAATTTGGTGCCGCTACACAACTCGAAAAGATAGACATGCTTGAGTTCGCGGATATAGTTGCCATAAATAAATTTGATAAGCGCGGGGCGCTGGATGCATTACGCGATGTGAAAAAACAATATAAACGCAATCATAATTTATGGGAGATAAAAGAGGAGGATATTCCTGTTTACGGAACTATTGCTTCGCAATTTAACGATCCCGGAACAAACAGGTTGTACAAAGCACTCATTGATAAATTGGTTGAAAAAACAAAATGCGATCTTAAGTCTCATTTCAAGATCACTGATGAAATGAGTGAGAAGATCTACATCATTCCGCCAAATCGCACACGTTACCTGAGCGAGATCTCCGAAAATTCGCGCACTTACGATAAATGGGTAATGGCACAAAGCGACATCGCTTTTAAATTGCAAAGCATCCGTAATACAATCGATACAATTAAAAATTCGAAAGCGGCAGATAAAGACCGCCTGGTAAAAAGTTTAGAAGAGCAATCGGAAATTATCCGTTTGGATCTTGATCCGAAAAATTTAAAAACACTTGAAACATTTAACGAGAAGAAACAGCAATATCAAAACGAATATTATATTTTTAAAGTTCGTGACAAAGAAATAAAAATAAAAACGCATTACGAAAGTTTATCGCATTCACAAATTCCAAAAGTTTCAGTTCCAAAATATCAAGGTTGGAGCGATATTTTAAAATGGAGTTTACGCGAAAATTTTCCGGGCGAATTTCCTTACACTTCCGGAATTTATCCTTTTAAACGCGAAGGTGAAGACCCTACGCGAATGTTTGCAGGTGAAGGTGGACCCGAAAGAACCAATAAACGTTTTCATTATGTAAGTAAAGGCATGGATGCGAAACGCCTGAGCACCGCGTTTGACAGCGTGACGCTTTATGGGAATGATCCCGATCACCGTCCCGATATTTACGGAAAAATTGGCAATAGCGGAGTAAGTGTATGCTGTTTGGATGATGCAAAAAAACTGTACAGCGGATTTAATTTAGCAGATCCAAAAACTTCGGTGTCAATGACCATTAATGGTCCCGCAGCTACTATTGCCGCTTTTTTTATGAATGCCGCAATTGATCAGCAATGCGAATTGTACATTAAAGAAAATAAACTGGAGAAAGAAGTTGAATCTAAAATTCAACAAATCTACAAATCAAAAAATACCAATCGTCCAAAATATAACCAAGCGGAGTTACCTGAAGGGAATAACGGATTAGGTTTAATGTTGCTGGGTGTTACCGGTGATATGGTTTTACCAAAAGATGTTTACGAAAAAATAAAAGTAGCTACCTTAACACAAGTTCGCGGAACGGTACAGGCCGATATTTTAAAAGAAGACCAGGCGCAAAACACGTGTATTTTTAGTACCGAATTTAGTTTGCGGGTAATGGGCGATGTGCAGCAATATTTTATTGATAAAAATGTGCGTAATTTTTATTCGGTAAGTATAAGCGGTTATCATATTGCCGAAGCGGGCGCTAATCCTATCTCACAGCTTGCCTTTACATTATCGAACGGATTTACATTTGTTGAATATTATATAAGCAGAGGCATGAAGATAGATGACTTTGCGCCGAATTTATCTTTCTTTTTCAGTAATGGAATCGATCCTGAATATTCTGTAATCGGCCGTGTATCTCGTCGCATTTGGGCTAAGGCCATGAAACAAAAATATGGCGGTAACGAAAGAAGTCAAATGTTGAAATATCACATTCAAACTTCTGGCAGAAGTTTACATGCGCAGGAAATTGATTTTAACGATATCCGCACAACACTGCAAGCACTATATGCTATTTACGATAATTGTAATTCGTTGCACACAAATGCATACGACGAAGCCATTACAACGCCAACCGAAGAAAGTGTTCGCCGGGCAATGGCCATACAATTAATTATTAACCGCGAATTAGGTTTGGCAAAAAATGAAAATCCTTTACAAGGCGCATTTATTATTGAAGAGTTGACCGACCTTGTTGAAGAGGCGGTGTTAACAGAGTTTGACAGGATCACAGAACGCGGCGGTGTGCTCGGCGCAATGGAAACCATGTATCAGCGAAGTAAAATTCAGGAAGAAAGTTTGTATTACGAAACATTGAAACATAATGGTGAATATCCGTTAATCGGCGTAAATACTTTTTTAAGTTCTAAGGGAAGCCCAACTATGTTACCGAGAGAAGTTATTCGTTCAACCACCGAAGAAAAAGAAGACCAAATAAATACCCGCAATAATTTATGGGAAACCCATAAAGATAAACGCGAGGCCATTTTAAAAGAGCTTCAACGCGCAGCTATACAAAACGAGAATTTATTTAACGGTTTAATGGAAGCCGTAAAGTATTGTTCGCTTGGGCAAATTACCAATGCTTTGTTTGAGGTCGGAGGACAATACAGAAGGAATATGTAAACGTTAAATATTCTTTTCTTATTTTTACTTTCCTGAGGGCTTGATCGCTTTCATTTCTATATGAAAACTACAACTGTATTTAGGCAGTTAATGCTGAACATTATCATTCCCCTGATAGTGTCAGTGATCTTATTTTCGTGCATTAGTTACTATTATAACAAAAAGGACCTTGAGAAATACTATACAGAATCAAAGCTGAGGATCGTAGAGGAGATCAAAAACCTTCTTTCGCTTTACGACTTCTCAATGAACATACATGAGCATGAATACAGTGAACGCATGTCGAGCAGAAGTAATTTTTTGGTGGATACGATACAAAGCGGAAAACTTAACCCTTTAAATACAGATCTTAAGTCATTAGCGTTAAAGGCGGAAATGGATACGGCCAATGAATTTATTTATCTTATTGATACTAATTGTGTAATAGTTAATACAACATTTGCAAAAGACCGCGGCCTTGATTTTTCGAAACTGGATGGTTTTTTCAAAGGTTTTTTCAGACAAGTAAGGAATGGAAAAAAATTTCAGGAAGATCGTTTTGCAAATGAAATGTCAACCGGAAAAATAAAAAAGTATACCTATCAACCAACCCGGGATGGAAAATATATTGTTGAACTTGGTTTTTATTCTAATCGCGCTGAAGAATTGAAAAGTTTGTTGAACGATAAGATCGGAAAGATATCTCAGAGTTTTACTGAAATTAAAAATATACGATTGATATGGGCTATTTATAGCGAAACAAGTATATATGTTCCGCAGGAAGAACAGGCGTTTTTTAATGGGGCCTTAACAAAAAAAACAAGCACAAGATTTACCCGGGACAAAGACACTATAAAAGAGTTCACTGATTTTATTTACCTGGATATGATGAACAGTAAAATGTTTAAAGGGTATGTGATCATGATCAACTCATCAGATATTAAAGAACGCGAGCTGGTGAGCAATGAAATAAAAAAATTCGGATTTATTTTTTTGGTTACCGTTATTCCCTTGGTATTGCTTGTTTATTTCAGGGCTCGCAAGATCACAAATCCGATAAAAAAATTAATTGCGAAAGTAAATATCATTCGGGGTGGTAATTTGGGAGAGCGTATTACCATAGAAGGAAACAATGAAATTACGGAACTCTCGGTAAACTTTAATAAAATGGTTGGCGAATTGCAAGAGTCTTACGAAGGCCTTGAACAAAAAGTGCGCGACAGAACCATAGAAATTTCGCATCAAAAAGAATTGATCGAGGAAAAACACAAAGAAATTACCGACAGCATAAATTACGCCGAACGCATTCAGCGTACTTTTTTGGCGACTAACGAATTATTAAATAAAAATTTAAAAGACTATTTTGTTTTTTTTAAGCCTAAAGATATTGTAAGCGGCGATTTTTACTGGGGTGCAATCTTGATAAACGGAAATTTTGCTTTTGCAACTGCCGATAGTACCGGACATGGTGTTCCCGGGGCTATTATGAGTTTGCTTAACATTATGAGTATTGAAAAAGCAATTGAAAATTTAACCGATCCAGCCGAAATATTAAACCACACACGCAAAACAATTATTGAAAGATTAAAAAAGGACGGAAGCGAAAAAGGTGGGAAAGATGGAATGGATTGCAGTTTAATTTGTTTTGACCTTAAAAACAAACAACTTCAAATTGCGGCAGCAAATAATCCGGTTTGGATAATAAGAAGTGGAGAGGTAATGGAAATTAAACCCGACAAAATGCCCGTAGGTAAGCATGACAGGGATAACGAAACATTTACGGCAAAAATAATTGATGTGAAGGAGGGGGATGTTGTTTACGCTTTAACGGATGGATTTCCCGATCAGTTTGGCGGCGAAAAAGGTAAAAAATTCATGAGTAAAAATTTAAGGGAGCTTCTCACAACAAATGCCCATTTACCAATGCAAGAACAGAAACAATTGCTGGAGGATACGTTTATTAAGTGGACGGGTGATCTGGAACAAGTGGATGATGTAACCGTAGTAGGAATAAGAATTTAATATTCGTTATTTCCCAAAAGTGATTCAATATAATATGGTTTGCGAATATTTATTTATCTTCGCATAGCCTAATAAGTGAACATCCGAATTTATAAATATTTTGTAATTTTTTTAATTACTTTTTGCTTCAATTCAATTGCCCAAAAAAAGGAAAAAATAGATTCACTTTACACCATCATTCAAAATTCAAAAAGTGATACGGTAAAAATTAATGCCCAGCTGAAGATCGCGAACCTTCTTTTAAAAGATGATTCGTTAAGAGGTTATACTGAGATTAAAAAAATATTTTATGCGCTTAACAAAATAAACGATCCGGATTATTACTTGAGGATCATTGATAAGCTCGGAAGAATTTGTTATAAAAATAAATTACCTCAAAAGGCTAGTTATTATTGTTTTCTTGGCTTAAGTAAAGCAAAGTCGCAAAAAAACAAGGAATGGCAGTCAAAATTTTACAGCCGCATCGCCAATCAATTGCAATACGAAGATTTTTCAAAACAAGCAATGCCTTGGTTCGATAGTGCGTTAACTGCTGCAAGAGGAGGGAGGGAAGATATTTTAGCTGACATTTTAAAAGAGAAGGGCAGGGCCCATTATGATAATGGTGATTATAAAAAGGCAATGGATGATTATGTGGAATCGCTCAGCCTATTCGAAAAAAATAAGTGGAGGGACGAGAATTTAGGAAGACTTTATCATTTTATAGGTTCAGTTTTTAAACGACAAAAGCTATACGATAAGGCACAGGAGTATTATGAAAAAGAACTGGCTTTGGCCCGCGAAATAAAAAGTGTACATCTTGAAGCTGATGCACTTTATTTGTGTGCACAAGCATACGGG
>JANYBY010000294.1 GCA_025360565.1 Bacteroidota bacterium | reverse complement strand
TAATAAAGATTTTATTGAGAACGAAAGCATAATGGGCGAAACCCTCGAGGAATCTGAGGAAAATCCCGAAATTAAACTTTGATCAATTTTTAGCGTCTAATAAACCATGAGGTTGTTTTTTGCATTAATACTTGCAATGTTTTTAACGCAGTTTTCCGTGGCTCAAACCGATTCTTTAGCCGGTAAAAAAATTATTGATTCCTTAACCCAAAAATTTCGTAAAGATTCAGCTCGCATTTACCGTTTTCAAAGGGTAAGGCCTTATTTTAGCCTCGATAACCGAAATACCGTTATTAAAGAGCAAAACGGCTCAAGAAAAGAAAATGCAGCCAACTTTAAGGGTGTTCAGCTTGGTATTATTTTAAATGAAAATAATACATTCGGATTAGGCTTTTATGCCATTAATCAAAACTCTAAAAAACCATTTGCCACAAAAGACGGCACAGTTTCGGTTCAAAAATCCTTATCCATGAATTATATGACGGTGTTTTACATCCATTCATTTGTAGATAAAAGGCACTTTGAATTAAACATGCCCCTTGAAGTAGGATTCGGAGGATATAAAATTACATTAGGCGATTCCGTTACGCACAAAACATATAAAGAAATAAGCGGCGGCATTATACCCATTGGTGTTGGCTTACAAGCTAATTTTTATCCATTCAGAGAAAAATGGGTTGGCCTTTCGTTGTTGCTTGGATACAGGGCTGTGCTCGACAAGGATGTTAACCAGAATTTTAACGGTGCTTATTCTTCTATTGGTGTTTGTTTTGATATACGGCAAATTTACCGTGACCTTAAATATCATTCAAAACGGAAACATTACAGGCGGAACGTTAAGAAAGTTTTAAATCCGTAAATTATTTAAACGTGGTGTAGCGCCAGGGACATGCAGGGCTTGGTTCTTTTGCCCGCCTTTTCGGCGCGGCAAAAAACCGTAGCGAAGCGGAGCCCGTAATGGCCCGCCCGCCTGCCCGCCGAAATATGTATGCAGGCGGGGGCGCCCAAAACTTGTACTGAGTTTACCGAAGCATTAAAAAAAATGAAGTTCTATTAATTACCCTTCGTTAAACTAAAAATTTTATCTTTGCCCTTCAAAATTTATAATTATGTCGGCAGCAACTAAAGGACCCATTTCTAAATTCGTAGAAACGCATTATAAACATTTTAACGCGGCGGCATTGGTCGACGCGGCAAAAGGTTACGAAACGCATTTAACCGAAGGCGGAAAAATGATGGTAACATTAGCAGGAGCCATGAGTACCGCGGAATTAGGGAAGTCGCTCGCGGAAATGATCCGTAAAGGAAAAGTGGATATTATTTCTTGTACTGGAGCCAATCTGGAAGAAGATATTATGAATCTGGTAGCTCATTCGCATTATAAACGTGTGCCTAATTATAGAGATTTAACTCCAAAGGATGAAAGAGATTTGTTGGACAATCACTTTAATCGCGTTACAGATACTTGTATTCCCGAGGAAGAAGCTTTTCGCCGATTGCAAAAACATATTCATAAGATCTGGAAAGATGCGGATGATAAAGGAGAGCGTTTCTTCCCGCATGAATATATGTATAAGATCTTATTAAGTGGGGAGTTGAAACAGTATTATGAAATTGATCCGAAAGATTCGTGGATGTTGGCTGCCGCTGAACGTAATTTGCCAATGGTAGTTCCGGGTTGGGAAGATTCAACAATGGGAAACATTTTTGCTTCTTATGTAATTAAAAAAGAAATAAAAGCTTCTACCATGAAATCAGGCATTGAATACATGGCTTGGTTAGCGGATTGGTATCCAAAAAATTCAAGCGGAAAAGGTGTTGGCTTTTTCCAGATCGGCGGAGGTATTGCAGGCGATTTTCCTATTTGTGTAGTGCCAATGTTGTATCAGGATATGGAAATGCATGATGTTCCATTCTGGAGCTATTTCTGTCAGATCTCTGATTCTACAACCAGTTACGGTTCATATTCGGGAGCTGTTCCAAATGAAAAAATTACTTGGGGAAAATTAGATATTGATACGCCAAAATTTATTGTGGAAAGCGATGCAACAATTGTTGCGCCC
>JANYBY010000281.1 GCA_025360565.1 Bacteroidota bacterium | reverse complement strand
TGTCTTGAGGGATGTAAATGGTGTCATTTTTTGTCTGAGCGAAAAAATTCGTCGAGAAACAAATGCTTACTATTAGTATAATGTTTTTCATAATTCGATGTCTGTCCAGCAGCTTACCTATAACTAGCTTATATGCTTACCAAAAGTAAGCATATCTTGTCAAAATAGCGAGATATGCCGACCTTTGGTAATATTATCAATTTCACTTCCTCCGCCTTTTCTGAATGTAAATCTACTATAAACCGTAGGTTTTGCACAGCCCCAAAAGCCGTAGAACTGTTAAATTGATAGTATTTGGCAGCGTTAGTCATCCTAATCTTAATTAAATCTAAAGTATAAAATTTTGTTCAATATTACAAATAATCAAAAGGCGAAACTATTTTTTGAAGGCTTTTTGTGCTTACATGCGTATATATTTCCGTAGTTGTACTACGGCTGTGCCCTAAGATCTCTTGTATATACCTAAGATCGGTTCCGTTTTCTAATAAATGGGTTGCGTAACTGTGCCTAAGCCAATGCAAAGTAACAGGTTTGTTTAACCCCGCTTTGTCTAAACCCAACTTTAATACTTTTTGTAAACTGCTTATATCATAAGGCTCGCCCGACTTTTGCCCCTCAAACAAATACACCTCAGGCTTACAGGCAATGAAATACTGACGCAACATATCAATAATTTTATTGCCCAAAGGCACTATACGGTCTTTACGGCCTTTACTGTGTTTTATAATTAATAAATTTCGTTTACTATCAACATGCTCGGGTTTTAGTCGTAACAATTCGCCGCACCGCAACCCGCAACTGTAAATTAAACTTAACATTACTTTATGCTTAACATTATTATGCGCGTTTAAAATACGTTTTACTTCCTCTTTACTCAATACATTTGGCAAAACTTTATTGCGCTTGGGCCTGTGTACTAAAGCGGGATCTAATTTTTTGTCCTCAACAGTTCTAAAAAAAAGTTTAATGGCATTTACCACCTGATTTTGAAATGAAACCGAAAATTTATTCTTTAAAATATAATCGTTATTAAAATTAATAAGATCGGTATTGCTTATTTCGGCTATGGGTTTAGCCGAATAATATCTTAAAAAAATTTTCAACGCATCGGTATAAGTGCCAATGGTGCTGTCGCTATAGCGCTTTGAACGCAGCCAATTTTTAAATGCCTCAATTTTTTTTGCCGACTCTTCGCTAAGTGTTTGTAATTCTTTATTCGGTTTTAAATTATTTTCAGAAATAGGTATTATGTTTTCAGCGGTTGCCTGCTGATTATTTTCTTTCAAACCCGTGTAATCCAAAAACGCCTTATGCTTTAGTAACTGAAATAGATCTTGTGCAACCGTTTTCGAAAAAGGCACATACCAACAACTCATGGTTTTGCTCCAGCGCATTTGTGCATTGGCTCTTAATATATTTTGCACCTCGTTGTTTTTCGCAAAATGTATTTGCACAACTTCAGCGTTATTATGACTGGCATTTTTTAAGGTAATAATTGATAAACTCATTTTGTAAAATTACTATGCTTTATATAAAAGTATTGCTACAAATTGTAGTAAGTTAAAAGTAAATTTGGGCGGCCCCGCCTGCCATAACTATTTATGGTGTGCAGGCGGTCGGGCTATTACGGGCTGCGCTTCGCTCCGGCCTCCGCCCGCGGGGTTCGTGCCTCACCCGCGGTGCGTGGGCTGCCCCTTCATATCCCTGCCGCAAAATTCTCGTAAAATTCCGTGTATTTTCGGCTTAGGCACCACACCGGCTTAGGGATTGAGCCTCCTGCCTGGCCGGCAAGGCGGCTTGTTTGAGCTCTTTTTTGGGCAAGCATTTTCGCTCGTTCAAAAAAAGCGAGTGGCGAAAGCCCGACCCCTGAAGTGAAAATGCTTTACATAAAAATTGCTGGCATTTCTACGTCAGGGGTAAGCCCCAAATAGTTTTAACGCTCGTAATAATAAATTTTTATTTGTACCGAGTCTTTTAAAAAATCAATTTTGCCTATAGTAACGCGGTGAATGTTAATACCCGTGCGGGTTTTTAAGTCGGCTAACAACTCGGCCTGTTTGCCTTCTTTTATAAGTTCAATGTTTTCGTAATTAATATACTTTGTAGCCTGTTTTTTAAATACAATGCCCGAATCAAAAATAAAAGCAATGGCAATAATAATTATGTTTATTAAACCTAAAAATAAATATTCGTACCCGTCCGATGTGTTTTTAATTTTTGTTACCGCCGCAATTAATCCAATGGCAATTACCAAAAACAAATAACTCATATCTTTAATACTAATATCTTCGGTACGGTAGCGTAACATACTAAATACGGCAAACAAGCCAAAGGCCGCGCCCATACTCAGCTCTACCTTATTTAATAAAAAACAAATAAGAAAAATTACAATGTTAAAGATAAAAAAAGTAAAAAAAAGTTCGCTGTGTTTGTAAACGCGGTAATACACCAAACGTATTAAAATAAATACCGAAACAACATCGATTA
>JANYBY010000267.1 GCA_025360565.1 Bacteroidota bacterium | reverse complement strand
CAGTCGGCCTTTTCTCAAAAAGGATTGAAACAAGCTATGCTGGAAAGTGAAACTCAAACGCAATTTCAAAAGGATTCTATTTTAAAATTAATCAGCATTACTAAAAACGATACGCTTCGTGCCGATCTGTATTTTGAGTTCTTTGAGTTAACGAACCAGAATGAATGGATAAAGTATTTTCCTCTTCTAATTAAAAATTTAGATTCTGTTTTATTAAACAAAAAAGTTTCAGTCATAGAGCACAACGCACTTTTAGACAGAAAGGCGAGGGCACTGCGATTTTATTATTATTATGATAATTCAAAGAACGGGGCAGGTTCAAAAAGAGGAATTGAAAAATTAAATGAAGCCATTAAATTATTTAAAGAATCGGGTAGTCACGCTGAAGTGGCTCAAACCTACGTAAATTTAGGGGATGATTATTTTAGGCAAGGAAAATTATTAGACCAACTAAAGATCTTACAGGAAGGACTTAAATACGAAACCGAAAACAAATTTAACCGCGGCATTTCAAGATTTTATGTTCAATTGCAGATCTTTTATGCAAATATTGGAGATACAACACAATCATTGGGTTATTTTGAAAAAGCAATTAATTTGGAAAAGGTTATTGCCGATCCTACTCGTGAAGCAAGAGGTTATTTTTTAACAGGGCTAACTTATAGCAGACTGATGAAACATCAGCAAGCCATTGATTACCTTTTAAGATCGGTTGAAAGTTTCAAGAAAGAAAATATGCAGCAAAAAAACAGGATGGGCGAATCCTATTTATTGTTAGGCGATGAATTTGTAAAAATTAAAGAATATGATAAAGCCTTAACTGTTTACCAGGAAATTATTGATATAAGCACTAAAAACAATGATTTTCGGAACGTTTTTTATGGCACTTTATCAAAGGGTAAAGCCAAATCATTAAAAGGTGAGGCTAAGGAAGCTATCCAAATTCATAACGACATATTAAAAATTACAAAAGAAATGGGTGCCATAAAAGATGTTGGAAAACATATTTATAAGGAGTTGGCTCAGGATCATTACCAGGCCGGGGATTATGCAAACGCGAAAAAAAACATGGATCTGGCATTATCACTTTCTGCCGGATCGCCGGTATTAGAAATGTATAATACTGAGGCGTTGGCCTGCAAAATAGATTCCGCGGCTCATGATTATGAAGGGGCATACAAGCACTATTACAAAACAAATAATTTAAAACAACAGCTCAATAATGATGAAGTTTCAAGGCTTGCGGCTAAAGACAGGTTTATATCGGAGCTCAACAATGTTAAAACTGAACAAGAAAAACAAAATGCCATAAACGATGAAGAAAAAAAGAAACAACGTGTTATTACATACTCCATCACCATTGGGCTAGTACTGATCGGGGTCTTTGCCATATTTGTTTTGTCAAGCCTGGGAAAAAGCAGGAAAGCCAATAAAATAATAGCACAACAAAAAGCAGAAGTTGAAGAACAAAAACACCTTGTGGATGAAAAACAAAAAGAAATAACCGATAGTATAAACTATGCGCAACGTTTACAACAGGCCATTTTGCCTCCTAAAGAATTTATTAGCCAACATGTGCCCCACAATTTTGTGCTATACAAACCAAAGGATATTGTTGCAGGCGATTTTTACTGGGCAGAGAGTATTGGTAATTTATTTTTTATAGCGGCTGCTGACAGCACAGGCCACGGTGTGCCGGGCGCAATGGTTTCGGTAGTTTGCAGCAATGCGCTTAATCGCAGCGTGAAAGAATTTAAACTGGTTGAAACAAATAAAATTCTTGACAAAACAAGAGAACTTGTTATAGAAACCTTTTGTAAAAATAATGCCAATGTAAAAGACGGCATGGATATTTCTTTGCTGTGCATTGACAAACAAAACAAAAAAATTAGTTGGAGTGGCGCAAATAATCCGCTTTGGTACGTGCAGAATAAAGAACTGAAAGAAATAAAAGCCGACAAACAACCCATTGGTAAAACGGATGATCCGAAACCCTTTACAAGTCACGAAATAGAGTATAAGGACGATACCACCTTTTATTTATTTACCGATGGTTTGCCCGATCAGTTTGGGGGAGCAAAAGGCAAAAAATTTAAATACAAACAATTTTCGGATCTTTTGGTGAATAACAGTGATTTATTGATGCAACAACAAGTTGATCTAATGGACAAAACATTTGAAGAGTGGAAGGGAAAATTGGAACAGGTAGACGATGTTTGTGTTATTGGTATTCTCTTATAACTCAAACGAGATCGGTTTATTTCACCCCCCTTTTATCCATCTCTTTTTGATATTTCACTGCGAATTTTTGATGCTGTTCATAGGTACTTGAGAAATCGGAAAAGCCGTTCAATTCGGGCTTAGCGCAAAAGAAAATAAAATTGTGTTTTGTATAATTTAAAGTGGCATCAATGGCTTCAACACCTACCAAACAAATGGGACCAGGCGGCAAACCTTTGTATTTATAAGTGTTGTAGGGCGAATTGGTTTCTTTATCCTTATCATAAACCCGTGCCGCGTTATAATCTTTATTCGCGAATTTTAAAGTAGGATCGGCCTGCAATAACATACCTTTATTTATGCGGTTTATATAAACGCCGGCAATGCGTTCCTGTTCACTTTCAATTCCGCTCTCTGATTGAACAATAGAGGCAAGGGTAATAACTTGGGGAATGGAATAACCTATTTTTTTGGCTTTTGAAATTCGTGCCGCGTTCCAGATATGATCGTATCTTTCTTTTAAAACTTTAAACAGATCATCCGTTTTTATTGCCCAACTTACCTCGTAAACATTCGGCGAAATTAACGCGAAACAATTATCGGGATCTAACTTAAAGTTTTCTTGCAGTTTTTTGTCATCGGCCAGATAGTCTTCAATTTCAACCTCGTTCATTTCCAATTTTTCGGCAGTGTATGCCACAAACTCTTCCGGACTATGGATCTGCGAATTATAGGTGAGTTTTACTTTTTCCTGTTTATCGTATTTTATCAGGTTAATTATTTTCCGCATGTTCATGCCGTTAATGATACGGTATTTGCCGGGATGAATATTTTTATCTAGATCCATTTTTTTTGCCAACCAGGTAAATGTTTTAACATCTTCAATACAATTCTCCGAATTAATATGGCTTATCACATCCTCAAAACTATCGCCGTTCTCAATATAAATAAACGTGTAGTTTTTGCCTTTTAATTTAACGGCGGAACCAAAAAATTCACGGTAAATATAAAATGCTCCAACGCCGATCGCGACCAAAAAAAATAAACCTATGATCTTTTTTAACTTCATACCATGCTTTTCATTTGTTGTAACGCCATTTTTGCTTTTTGGTTACTTGGGTTTTTCTTTAAAATTCTTTCTAAGTAAGAGATGGCTTGCGTTTTATTTTTCATAAACGTGTAATAACCCGCCAAATTTAATAATAATGGTTCATAATCGGGGTTTAATTTTAACGCTATCGTATATAATCTGATTGCTTCTTGCGGAAAACCTTGGCGCAATTTCACAAAACCCAAATTGGTATATGCCGAAACCATTTTCGGGTTCTGATTTAAAATTAATTGGTATTCATCAGCCGCGCTGCTAAATTCATTTAAGGATGCAAGTGCCGTTCCTAATTTATTTCGGAAATCTAAATTATAAGGAGCCAATAAAACGGCTTTTTTGAACCATTTTAATGAGTTTTGAGGCTCATTCGTATTATAATAACTTTCCGCCACATGATAACAAGCCCAGGCATTTTCATTGTCGAATGACTGTTTATTAAAAAATATATTTAAACTTTTTTCTTCGCCCAGAGTATTAACATAAGCGATCGCTTTTTTGTAATCCTGTTTTATAAAACATAATTCCAAAAGCGGTCTTATATTTTTAACAAGATCCATACCCTTATCTTTCAAAATAGTTTGTGCCGAATCAAGATAGATCTTGTTTTGCTCAAATTTTGAATATTGTTGTATATAGGCTTTTGCCCGCGTGAGGTCATCCGGATTTTTTTCGTTGACCGAAAATAAACCCACAAATACTTTTATTTTTTCTTTTTCTTTTTGTGTTAAGGGTTTTCTAATATAATGATCATGCACCGAAACGTGTGGAATATCAATAGAACCTGACAAAGGCATGTGGCAGTTAACACAGTTGGAAATATTTTTAGTTGGCAGTTGGCTGTGCGCAG
>JANYBY010000164.1 GCA_025360565.1 Bacteroidota bacterium | reverse complement strand
ACTTTGCACGGAACAGATATTACTTTGGTTGGAAGGGATCCGGCATTTGAGCCTGTTATCCGATTTTCGTTAAATAACAGTAATGCCATTACATCTGTTTCTGAAAGTTTAAAAATGGATACGCTTAAAACATTTAAGATCGATAATAAAATTTCGGTTGTGCCCAACTTTATAAATTTAAACGAATACACAGCGCCTCGCGAACATTGTATTAAGAACCAGTACGCGCCTAATGGCGAAAAACTTTTAATTCATGTTAGTAATTTTCGTAAAGTAAAAAGAGTAGAGGATGTACTGAGGGTTTTTGACAAGGTGCGAAAAGAAGTTCCGGCAAAATTAATTTTGGTGGGCGATGGTCCGGAGCGCCCTGCTATTGACGCTTTGTGCAGGCAATTAAATACCTGTGGCGATATTATTAATCTCGGAAAAATTGCCGATCCTAAAGATGTATTAAGCATTGGTGATCTTTTTATTTTACCTTCAGAAACAGAAAGTTTTGGTTTGGCCGCGCTCGAGGCTATGGCCATGAAAATGCCTGTGATTAGCACGAATAGTGGCGGTTTACCGGAAGTAAATATTAACGAAAAAACCGGCTTTACAAGTAATGTGGGCGACGTAGACGATATGGCTGCTAACGCCATTAAATTATTGAAGGATGAAAGTTTGATGAAACAATTTAAACAAAATGCATTTGCGCAAGCAAAAAAGTTTGATGTTGAGGTTATTTTACCTCAGTACGAACAGATCTACAATTCTCTCGTAGCTAAAGTAACGGCTTAAGAATTTTTAAGAAATATATATTTTAAGGTCTATATAAAATAAGTATCTTTATTTTGTAAAATATGAAAATGAAAAAATTAAGTTTATTTCTGTTTATAACGTTATCTCTTTTTTCATGTTCCAGACAAAAAACATGTACCTGTACTGATAGTAATGGTAATGTAATTTCAAGAGAAACTTCTACCGCCACAACTCAACAGGAGATCACTCAGTTTGAAACTGATTGCAAAAATACAAAAATAGCGGCAAATGCCAGTAGCAGTGGTAATGAGAGTTGTAAGGTTAATTGAAAAAGCAACAGATCGCTTTAAAGTCAAACTTATTTATCAGCGCTTTTTTCATCATCAAAAATAGCAGGCCAAAGCGATTTATCGTACTGTTTTCGAGTCATACCAAAAAATCTTTCCCAGCCCTTTGTTTTTTTATTTGATCTTGTAAATACAGATCCTTTCTTCAACAAACGTTTGCTTAAAGGTACCGCCGTAGAATTTTCTATAGAAATGATTGGAATGTCCATGCTATTTAATTGTCGATAAACCGATCTTTTATTTGATGTTCTGTAAAAATAATATGGTTTATGAATTTGATCTGATTCAATAAATGCAATTGCTGGTTATTTGACGCAATGAGTCTGTATTTTTCGGGATGTGTTAACTGCAATGATGAAGCTACATTGTAAACGGTTAAGCCCGCAACGGTATCGTAATCTATAAACTGGTTTTGTACAGTACCAAAATAATTCACCACTGCATCCTGCAAATTATTTAATTGAATTTTTTGTTGGATATTAATGTGCTCTATAATTCCCGCGCCGTAAAGTTTTGGCCTTAATACTTTGGAGTATTCAACCAATTTAAACAAATGGGTACCTTCAATTAAAATATCCATTTCACCATTCTCGTATGTTTTTAAAATACGTTTAATCTTAACTTCACAGCCAAAATCGGTAATGGATCCTTTTTCTAAATACGGTATTCCAAAAGAAGCTTCGTTATTTAAGCATTCGTTTATTAGTTGCTTATAACGTTCTTCGTAAATGTACAGCTTGGTAGTTTCGCCGGGCAATAAAACCAAACCCAAGGGGAACATCGGAATTGTTAATTGTCTTGTATTCATATTATTTACTTTAAACTAATTTATATTAAACAAAAACCATGCTAAATTTTTTAATAAACGCCAAAGCAAGCTTCTTTAATTAATAATACGGTATCAACAAGGTAAATCGTTGGGTACTTTAACACTTTTTTGCTAACACAAATAAGCGTTAACTTGAGGTAATAAGTTGTAATACCTTAACTATCAGTATATTATAAGATATTAATTTTAGTAAATTAATCATTAAAAAACTACATCCGATTCAATTCCGGTTTTTAAACACAAACTAATATCTAAAAATGAAGGTATTTGAAATGAAGTCTAACCGAAAATTTGATTCGCATTCCGCATTTTTCTAAAAGGCGAATATTGTTATTATAGGTTTAATTAAATTATAAATTGTGTATGTTTAAATAATGAAAATACGGTTGCTTTTACTTTTTGTTTTTTGTTCCGTTTTGTTCACCGCAGCAGCGCCGGACAGCTTATTTAAAGTTTGGAAAAATAAATCAAATCCGGATACAGTAAGAATAAAAGCATTGAAATCGCTTATCTGGAAAAAATACATTTTCGAAGACCCCGATTCGGCATTTATTCTTTCGCAAGAACTATTGGATTTTGCAACGTTAATTAAGAGTGTTTGGTGGCAATCTGAGGCCTATAATAATCTTGGGGTCTGCAAATATAATTCCGGTGATCTTAACAAAGCGCTTATTTATCAGGTTAAAGGTTTAGCCTTAAAAATTCAATTACGTGACTATTCGGGTATAGGAAGATCCTGTAATAATATTGGTTTGGTTTACAGCGAACTTGGCAACTTTGAAAGAGCCATTCAATTTTATTCGAACGGGTTGGCATTAAAAAAGGTGCTCAATGATAAAATAGGAATTGGAAACACACAAGGCAACCTTGGGCGCATATACATTGAAAAAGGTGACTATCAGACCGCCTTAGATTATTCGCAGAAAAGCCTGATCACCATGGAGCAATTAAACGATAAAGAAGGAATAATGCAAATGTTCACAAACATTGGAAATATATATGCATTGCTGGAGGATTATGATAAGGCCAACAAATATTATTCTAGAGCCCTAAAAATGTTCGAGACATATAAGGATAACAGGGGCCTTTCGAACCTTTTAAATAATATGGCTTTAACATCCCTCGGCCGGAATAAAAACTCTGAAGCGCTTGAATATCTTTTTAAATGTTTAAAACTCACCCTTGAAACAAATGATAAAATTGGTACCGCTTATGCATACGCAAGCATTGCAAATACGTATAAACAAATGGGTGAGAATGACAAAGCGATGGATTGTTATTTAAAAAGTTATGATCTATATCGCGAAACGGAAGTCAAAGTCGGAATTGCTTCTTCGTTAACTAACATTGGTCTTGTATACAATCTTCAAAAAAAATACGATAAAGGAATAGAGTGGTGCACCAAAGGCTTAAAACTAGCGCAGGAGGCGGAAACACTTCCGGACGAAGAAATGGCATGTGAGTGCTTGTATAAAGCCTATAAAGAAACCGGGAACAAATCAAGCGCTTTAGAGTTTAACGAAAGATATCATTTTGTTAAAGACTCTTTAAAAAGCGAAGAAGGAAAAAAAGGAATGCTGCGAAAAGAATTTGAATTTGAATACAAAAAAAGAGAAATTTTAATGAGAGAGCAACAAAACGAGGAAAAAATTCTACTTCACGAAAAAAGCAAAAGACAAAAAATTGTTATATGGTCAATAGGTGTGGGTTTAGTTTTGGTGATATTTTTTGCGAGCTTTATTTTTAAGAGGTTGCAAGTTACGCGTAAACAAAAAATATTAATAGAAATAAAGAACAAAGAAACCGAAGCGCAGAAGCAAATAATTGAAGCGAAACAGAAAGAGATTATAGACAGTATTACATATGCTAAACGGATACAAACAGCATTAATTACTTCTGAAAAGTATATAGAAAAAAAATTAATTAATTTGCAGGATAAGGTATGAAAAAAATTCCGCTAATTTTATTCTTCGTTGTCATTTGTAGCGCAGTGGAGACCCAAGCGCAGTCCAAAAAAATGGATTCGCTCAGGCAAGTCCTAAAAATGGCGGCGCAAGACACCAATCGCGTAAAGATACTGAGTAGCCTTGCTTGGGAAATAAGTTCAAATAATTTCGACACTGCTGTTATTATTGCCCGTGAAGCTATATCGCTGTCTAAAAAATTAAATTATAAAAAGGGCGAGGCGATAGTAGAATTAAGATTGGGCACTTTTAATTACAACAGAGCAAATTATACAGAGGCTTTAATACATTATACCAATGCACTGAGTATTAGTGAAAGGCTTATGGAGCAAGGCCCTGCTGAGATGAAGGCAGGCATGGGAATAAAAGCAAAGGCCCTTGGCAATATCGCAAATTTGCATAAAAATCATTCTGAATATTCCAAAGCCCTTGAGTATTATTTTAAAAGTTTAAAAATATCGGAAGAGCTGGGAGATAAAACCATGGTTGGAAGAACGCTCAGTGGTATAGCAAACGTGTATACCGCTCAATCCGATTACCCCAAAGCTCTGGAATATTCTATGAAGGGGTTAAAAATATTGGAAGAAACAAATGATAAAAAGGGGATTGAAAGAACACTTGGAAGTATAGCGGCCTTGTTTTATTTTCAAAGTGATTATCAAAAGGCTCTTCAATATTATTTGGAGGCATTAAAAATATCGGAAGAAGTTGGCGATATGCGGCAGGTTGGAGCAACAGTTGCAAACATAGCGAATGTATATTTTCGACAATCCAATTATACCAAAGCGCTCGAATATTATTTTAAGGGATTAAAAATATCGGAAGAAACGGGTGATATAAAGCAGGTTGCTTCAACTTTAGCCAACATGGCGGGCGTGTATGCTGAGGAGGGCCGTTCGGCCGTTGAAAAGCGTAACCTATTACTTGCTAAAACGGTTATATACCCAAAGGCTCTTGCTTATTATTTTAAAAGTTTAAAAATATCAGAAGAACTTGGCGATAAGGAATCTATTGGATTTACCTTAGGTAACATCGGTTTTTTACAAACAACTTTAGGCAACTACAAAGAGGCCGAAGATCATATAAAAAAGGCTTTGCAAATTGCAAAAGAGATAGGCTCCGGTGACGAGGAAAAACTTCAGCACGGTAGTTTGGCCAACCTCTACGAAAAAACAAACCGCCCGGCGCTCGCGTTAGAGCATTACAAAAAATTTATTGCTTTGCGCGATACGATATTCTCAAAGGAAAACAGCAAAAAAATGATGCGCTCAGAAATGGATCATGATTATGAGAAAAAAGAGGCAGTTGCAAAAGCTGAATACTCAAAGGATCTGGAAAAGCAGCAAGCGGTGGCCGATGAAAAAAGCAGGAAACAAAATATCATTATCGGTTCCGTTGCTATTGGTTTGTTTTTGGTTGTGCTTTTTGCGCTTTTTGTTTTCAGGTCACTCAGAATAACCCGCCGGCAAAAAATATTAATTGAAATAAAGAACAAAGAAACCGAACGTCAGAAACATATTATTGAAGAAAAACAAATTGAAATTCTAAGTTCTATCAGGTATGCCAAACGGATACAAACCGCTTTGATCACTTCGGAAAAATATATTAACAAAAGTTTAAACAAGCTGACCGACAAGGGATGAAAAAAAAGCCCATCGTACTATTTTTATTTCCTTGTTTGTTCTTTGGGCAGAACAAAATGATAGATTCTTTAAAGCTTGCTTTACAAAATGCCAAACAGGATACAACAAAATTGCGATTAAAATTTGAGATCGCCGAAGTTTCATCCAATTTTAGAATTACGCTTTGGGATAGTCTTTCGGTTGAGGCAAAAAAAATGAATCATAAAATCCTGGAATCCGCCTGTTTGAATAACATTGGTTTTATTTGTAACACGCAAGGCGATATTTCTAAAGCATTAAAATATTATCAAATAAGTTTAAAGATCAACGAAGATATCGGTTATAAAATGGGGGTAGCAAACTGTTTAACCAATATTGGCTTTATTTACGAAAGCCAGGCTAACATTTCAAAAGCCCTGGAGTATTATCATACGAGTTTAAGAATGCAGGAAGAGATTGGGAATAAAAGCGGCATGGCATATTCCTTTAATAACATAGGTAGCATTTATTATAATCAGGGCGATGTTCCAAAGGCCTTAGAGTATTCATTTAAGAGTTTAAAGATCAGGGAAGAAATAGGAGATAAAAGTGGAATAGCCTTATCGTTAAGTAATATTGGTGTGATTTATGACGGTCAAAAAAAACCGGAAAAAGCTTTAGAATATTATCTCAAAAGTTTAAGATTGAATGAGGAGATTGCAGATAAAGATGGAATTGCCACTTCGTTATATAACATTGCTATAAGCTATGATAAGCAAGGGGATTTTAGTAAGGCGCTGGAGTATAATCGAAAAAGCATAAAGATCTATGAAGAGATAGGTGATAAACGGGGAATAACAGAATCACTAAACTATATTGCTTTTTTACTTTTAAGAAACGGCGAAAATAAAGAAGCCTTTTTGTGTGCCGAAAGAAGTATGCAAACAGCAAAAGTACTAGGCTTTCCTGAAAATATTCAAAAGTCAGCTAAAACGCTCAAAAGGATCTTTCAAAAACAAAATAAATACAAGGAAGCTTTTGAAATGTTTGAACTGGAAATAAAAATGCGCGACAGCATTAATAATCACGAAACTCAAAAGGCAAGTATAAAAAAGCAAATGCAATATATGTATGAAAAACAAGAAGCTATTACAAAGGCAGAACATAAATTTGATCTTGAAAAACAACAAGCCGTGGCCGATGAAAAAAATAGAAAACAGCAAATTGTAATTTGGGCGGTGGTTATTGGTTTATTGTTGGTAATAGTGTTTGCGGGATTCGTGTTCCGGTCTTTAAATATTACCCGTAAACAAAAATTATTAATTGAAATTAAAAATAAAGAAACCGAAGAGCAGAAACAGATAATAGAGGAGAAGCAGAAGGAGATCCTAGATTCTATTCATTACGCCAAACGTATTCAAACTGCTTTAATTACTTCTGAAAGATATATTGACAAGAGTTTAGAACGTTTAATGAAGAAAACTTAAAAATTGTTTACTTTAATTTATTGCGTAATCCCTAATTTTTTAGCAATAGCAGCCGGTAACGCTTTTTTATGCACCATAATACTGGTGGTTTTGTACAAAACATAACTTTCGCTTGCATAAAAATAACCATCACATTGATTATTTTCTTTGCCCCAACTATTTTTTACTAAATAATAGGGTGTACCGTTTTGATCTTTAACGGTGCCAACAACATGCATCCCATGATCATCTTGTGTTTCGTAATTATCAAACGCTTTTTGGCGCATCTCTTGCGTTATTTGTAATTGCTTTACCGGTTTAAGTGATAATTCTTTTTTTTCATCCGGTGTCATAGCGGCAATATCATTTTCAGGAACAATAGCAATGCCATCGCCAAACATAAACCCTCTTTCGCTTACATCTGCTGCCCATGCCCATGTATAGCCGGTGTTGATTGCGTTAGTCATTACTTCCTGTAATTCGTTTAATGGCAGGTTATGCATCAATTCCCAATTCCAATTATCCGGCACTTCTAATACAAATTGCGAATAAAATGGATGGTGGGTGAACGAGGTTAAGAACACATAATCGTTAGGGTTTATTCCGGTTGCTTCAGCATATGTTTTTGGTGTATACTCTTTGCCTTTGTATTGAAATTTTTCAGGTGTTTTTCCTAAATATTCATCACAAGCCGCTTCAATAACATTGTGTAAAAAATTAAAATCAATTTTTTGCGTTTCGGGTAAAGAGGCAGGCAATAAAATATTTTTCACGGTCGCTTCAAGCAGCTGGTGGTTGTGCTGGGCTTTAGGGTCTTTTTTTCCGGTATAAACTTCTTCGGGTACAATACCGTATTTTTTTATTACGCTCATTACATCCGGAAATCCTCCACCTTCGCCCAAATTAACATGCCCGTGCATACGCATATAATTATCGGCTTTTATAGCGTAAGCTTTACGCGCCACAAACATTTCGCTCAGGTTAAAATCTTTTCCTTTACCCAATCTTATCATCTCACTTTCTAAATAAGAGAGCGATGAGAAAGACCAACAAGTGCCGGTCATGTTTTGATTTTGCACATCGGTTGCCTCTAAATTTTTTACGGTTGTAAATTTATATTCGCTTCCTTTTTTATTTGTTTTTTCCTGCCCGGAAATTGTAAGGGAAGAAATTATCAAAAAGAATATGATCGATTTTTTCATATGAATAATTATTTAATATTTTTTTTAGTTTTGGAAAGCAAATATCTTATTTCAATTACAGTAAACAAAATATAATGGGTAAGAAAATGCATAGAAAAGCTGAACATGCCTTTTTTGTCTACCAACGAATAAATAAATACGGCAACAAACAACAAGATCATTTTTACCCAAATGCTGCCCATTAAAATGTCGGAAGCGCCTTGGGCATCTGTTTTTACGGCATTAAGCAAATTTACTCCCGTAAACAGGGGGATAAAAAAAGCTAAACTCCACCACCAGTTCTTAGAATAACAAACATTAAAATAATTTAAGCAAAGCGAAATGATAACCGAAATAACTGTTGCAATAATTACGGCTTTGAATTTATTTAGCGACACTATTTTTTTGGTTTAATAAAATCTTTTAAAACTAAATAAAGCGCCGCGGCAATACCTACTAAACTTAAAATGGCTGTAAAAATGGGTTTTTGATTTTTATAGTAAACATCTAACTTGTGGCCTCCCCAAGCGCCGAGACCAATAGATATGCCCATTTGAATGGCCATATTACTGTATTTAAGAAATTGATTCGAAGCCATCTCTAAAATACCTTATGTTTTAAAATTCGTCTTTTCCAACCTTACTTGGTTGCTTTTATTGACCAGGCACCTTTGGTATGGCCTGCAAAAAGCGCCTCGTCTGGTTGAAAAATACTTCATTTTAAACTTAAAAAATATTTTTGAGATGGCTTCTAAGCTGTTTTTGGTTCTGCATTCAGCGATGGTTTAGCTTGATGCATGTTGCGTACTTTTGCCCCCATATTACAAGTTCCGTTAAAAACGGCCCCCGATTCAATGGTAAGTTTACCTGTAATAATATCGCCGTTAATTTTGGCTGTACTCTTTAATGATAGCATTTCGTTTATGGTAACTTTGCCCTTTACTTCTCCGCTTAAATCGGCGTTATTGCTGTTAACATTGCCATCTACAACGCCATTTGGGCCCAATACAAATTTACCCGAAGTGCTTATGTTTCCGG